>SKLM01000303.1 GCA_007123205.1 Thermoflexales bacterium | reverse complement strand
TCCAGGCGCAGTTCAGTTGTGGCCTCTTCATGGCCCGGCGCGAGTTCTATCAGGTTGCAGGTCCAGACGGACACCTGGAGGTCCCGACTGCATTCCTTCCCGGAACGGAGGAGACGGTCATTCACGAGGTCCACGGTCGTAGGGAGCGTATCTCGCATGAGCTTCCCGGCGTTGATGAATACCAGTTGATGGTGGAGCACTTCGTCGACCGCGTCCGGTGCCAACAGCCCTTCCGCTATCCGGCCGGCGACGCCTACCACAACATGCGCGCCATTGAGGCTCTGTATCGATCGGCTCGACGTCACGGTGAACCGGAAGCTGTCTAGTGGTGACCTTCAGCTTGGGAGTCGGGTTTTCTCTATGTGGATCGGGGCCTGGCCGGCCGGTTTGCTTTAGGACGTGGGGCTGCTGACCGGCCTGCTGGCCCTGTTCTGGATTGCTGTGGCGCTCGTTCCTTGGGTGGGGGCGAGACATTTTGTGGGCGGCGCCAGTCTACCCCGCTGCCGGACCCGGGAGAGGAGGAAGACCCCTCGCGCAGGCGCGAGGTCTTGTCCCCCAGCTCATCCGGAGGCACGGGAACTCTCGAGGGCGCCGTAGCCTATTGGCCGGAGGTCCGATGGCGCCCGCTACTGTGGCCAGTGCCGGAAGGGCCACTCCCACGCCTTGACCCTCAACCGCCCCCACAGACGGTAGGCATCCCAGCGATCCAGGCCCGTATTCTCCTCGAAGCGGGCCCAGAAGGCCTGCCACCAGTTGTCCGGCTCCACCTTCGAGCCGTCGTACTCGGTGGGGCGCTCGGAATGGCCGCCCACCACCAGGCTGCCCACGTAGTCGGCCTCGTCGTAGACCTGCTGGATCTGGTCCGCGATGGCCTGCACGTCCGCCTCGGAGATCACGCCGTTGCTGGTCGCCTTGTAGAACTGGACCGTGACCCGGATCGGGAAGTCCGGGTCGCGCTCGATGGCCAGGCCGGCGATCTCTGTGAAGGGACCCTCCACCTCGCCGTGGCCGATGACCGCGGCCTCCACGTCCGAGGCCCTGGCCATCTCGGCCTCCGGGGCCGACGCAGACTCGTAGACCACGCCATCGCCCATCGCAAAGCGCATCGGCTGTGTCTGCTTGAGCGGCACCTGGATCAGCAGGACCATGTTCAGCCCCTCCGCACCCGCCGCCCCAACCGTCTGTCCGTCGCCGCCGGGCTCTTCGTGACCGCGCCCCTCGTGCGATTTGAAGCCGCTCAGTCGCTCGCCCGTGAAGCTGGCCCGCTGGCCGTCCCGGTTGAAGAAGAGGCGCTGGCCCCAGGAGAAGCCGGCCGGGAAGGCGTCGCGTACGTTGTCGATGATCGTCGCGCTCGTGCCCTGCCGGGTCGCCACGATGGTCAGGACCGCCGGGTCGCCCTGGTACGACTGGTAGTTGAAGATCACCGGGTTGAACTCGGCCCTCCCCTCTTCCGGCACCGGCAGGAAGCAGGCCTGCACGCTCACCAGCACGTGGCTGTCCCGCCGGCTCATGAGCGATACCTGGTCCCCTTTCCACGACTCCGGGGCGCTGAGGTAGCGGGGCAGCTGGCTCAGGTACTCGGTGAGCGTGACCCGGCGCAGCGGGTCCCCTGACTGGTTCCCCACCAGGAGGTAGAAGTCGGCGGGCGAGATGTCGGCCGTCAGGTCGCTGAAGTTGGGGTAGCGGATGACGGGCATCAGCGTGAGCTCGTAGTCGCCCGTCCGCGGGTTCCTGTGCTGCACCTGGATCGTCACGTCCGAGATGTTCGGGCCGACGGACGAGTTGTAGTAGCGGCCCGTGTCCTCCCAGGTGACGTTGAGGATGTTCAGCCCGTACGCCTCCACAAGGCGCCGCGCCTCGGGGTCCCGGACCATCGCCGCGGTCCGGCGGATCGCCTCGACATACTCCGGGTCCTCGCCCTCACCACGGTCCTGCGCCATCACGGGCGCGGTGACGGGCGTGGTGAGCAGCAGGACGGTCAGCAGTGTTGACAGCGCTCTCCTGGTCATCGTCTCCTCCTGTCTCTATAGGTGGCGGGCACGGGGTGCGTCCTGCCCTTCTATGTAGGTAGGACGTAGGGAGGGGGAGAAAGGTTCCGTCTAATGGACCCGGGGACGCATCCTCCACAACACGTGACGTCTCCGGCATGGCACCGGCAGCACAAGCGGAGCACCCGCTTGAGCGCCATCCCGACGGAGATGGATTTCCCTCGTGGATGGTGTAGGAGCTCTCCACAATGAGGTTGCTGACAGGGGGCGTTGGTGCGCGAGGCAATAGACCGAGGAATGCTGAGATTGGCGCAATCGCGATGGAGCCGGATTATCCCGGGATGGGTGATGAGAGGCTCGGACATCCCCTGCCGGGCCCGTCTGTGGGTGTGGCCTACCATGACCCGCCGGGTCAGCTCGATCTGGCTCCGGTGTAGCCATAGAAGTGCGGTTCACGCCCGCCTTGCGCGCCTCTACCTGCATCGCGCTGGGTTCGAGTCCGTGGATCAGAGGATGGGGGATCGCGGCCGCATCGGCAACGCGATAGCGCAGGAGGTGAGATCAGCGCGGTTGATGGCTGGTGGTGGCGGCCGGTCCAGCCAGCAACGGCAAGCCTGTCACGGCGTCAGGGGTCTGCGTCAAAGGCACATCTGAAGCCGTGCAGGGTGCTTGACGCATCGGCTCGAGCCCAATTGCGATGCGAGGACCGCAGATCCCGGGCGCGGCTCACGTGACAACCGCCGCGAAGGATGCGCCAGTCGTAGATGGCGTGATCGTCCTCATCTTCGCTGGGCGATGGTTCGTAGTAGGACTCCGTGTACTGGTCCTCGACCCACTCCCAGACGTTCCCGGCCATGTCGAGGGCGCCGTAGGGACTTGTGCCTTCAGAATAACTGCCGACGGGCGCCAACCCAGCCTTGCAGTCCAGGAAGTTCGCCCTGTCGCACGTGGGTTCGGCGTCACCCCAGGGATACCGGCGCCCGTCGGTACCCCGGGCGGCCTTCTCCCACTCCGCCTCCGTCGGCAGCCGCCCGCCGACCCACATGCAATTGCCCACAGCCTGGTGCCAGGTAATGCCAACCGCTGGCAGGTCGTCGTAGGGGTAATCCGCCAACACACCGTCACACGCTCCCGCCTCGATGCAGCCTCGGTATTGACGGTTGGTCACGGCGGTTCGATGGATCCAGAAGGCCTCGAGGACAACCCGATGGCGCGGTCGTTCGATCTCCATTGCACCCTCTTCATCGCTGCCCATCTGGAACTCGCCCGCCGGGACGTAGACCATCCCCATGCCATCGGCTGGACGGGTCCAGCGCACGGTCGGTGTGTGCGTCGGTTCCGGTTCTGGACTCCCCAGGCCGCACGCCAGACTGGCTGCCACCAATGCGACCATTGCCAGGATGATGAGCCAGGTTCGTCTCCGCATCGTCTCTCCTACTTCGTTGTCCAAAGGGTCAGGAGTCCTCGTCTCTCCGCGACCCTTTTCTTGACGTCGTTCTCGGCCGCGTGGTTGGCGCGCACAGCCGGGGCCTGTTGCAGGCCTGTGCCGTGGTCCCTGATGCACTCAGGCCCCTGCCGGCTGCAGTAGGTCATCTCCGGGGCCAGAGGCGCATAGCAGTGGTCGTTTTCTCTCTAGCGCGGTAACGCCCTGAACCCTCGCCGCAGCCGGCCTAGTCTTGCCGGCGGCTCCAGGCCTCCAGTTCCTGCCGCCATCCCTTCTCGGGAAGTTTCGTCCCGTCGGGGAGCGTCGCCGCGGCCAGCGAGGCGGCCCGGGCGAGCTGATCGGGCTCGACCAGGGCGTCCTCCAGGACCGCGCCCTGGAGATCGGCGGCCTCCAGCTGGGCGTCCCGCAGGTCGGCGGCCGTCAGCTCCGCGCCGCGCAAGATGGCCCCGCGCAGGTTCGCGCCGAACAGCCCAGCCTCATCCAGCTCAGCAGCGCTGAGATCGGCGCCGCTCAGGTCCGCGCCCTCCAGCACCGCGCTTTGGAGCTGGGCCCCGCGTAGGTTGGCCCGGCGGAGATCGGCCCCCTGGAGGGGGGAGAAGACCAAGTCGATCCCCGCCAGGTCCGCACCGCGCAGGCTTTCACCCGCGTCTACCTTGTCGAATACTTGTTCGGGCGTCAGTTTCTTCGCCATTGGAAAACCCTTTCTGCCTTCCGCCTATCCCTACAAGCGCACATCGGCAATCGGAGCCTCCTGCACTGCCGAGGAAACGCAGCGGCTTGACGCCACTCCGCTCCGCTGCGTGGCTCACTACGAGCAGCGACTCCGTCCGCAGTTTCTTTCATTCAGAGTGGTGCGTGGCTTGGCTTGCGCAGATGCGGTCGTAATACTACGCCACGCGGCACAGTGACGTGGCAAGTCACCGCCAACGACTCAGGCCGTCCACCCCGAATCGTACGTTGAGATCCGCGCTGCCAGGAACCCAGCGACGGCCCGCAGCCGTAGACAGCGTCCCTCAAGCAACAACGCCTATCCCGGCCGGCTGGTCAACCGATGCCCGTCTCAGCTCGCCGCTTGATCCCGAGCAGGGTCCGCCGCTCCATCACGAAGCTGCCCAGTTCCATCACCCCATGGGTGAGCAGCACGTTGGCCAGGCTCGGGGTGTAGTTCACGCGGATGCGGGCGATCAACCGGCTGGTGTCCGCAGCGACCTCATCAATGAACCACGTCCAACTGGATTCGAACCAGTCCTGCGGGGTCTCCTCAGCGGGATCGAAGGGCTGAAAAGAGCCGGTATCCACGGCGACATGCAGGACCAGCGCCCGTTCCGGCTGGAGGGAGACGACGTTGTAGCCCATGTCGGGTCCGATCTCCACCACGTCTCCCACCTGCAGATGCTGGAGAGAGGGTATGATGCGCTCGGCGGATCGATGCTGGCTCGGACGTCCCGAGCCGTCGTCCACAGAACCGGCGATGCCCATCAGGCGGTGGACCCAGTCGTAGCTGTACCAACCGGCCCGTTGGTGCCCGATCTGCAGGAGCCAAGGCCATACCTCGGCAGCCGACACGCGAATGGCGACCGCGTGGGTCGCCTCCATCCTGGGATGCGGCACCAGCTCGTCGCCGGGCAGGGTCCGCTCCACCTCCGCGTTCGTGGCGCCCCAGGTGAGGATCCGCGGGCGGATCTCGAGCACGTATCCGGCCGCGACGGCCGCCGCAAGGATTGCCCCGCGCGTCAGCTGCGACAATCGCTTCTTGTCTACCATGCTCACCTCCTAGAATAGGCCCCGCAGTATCAGCAACATCCCCAAAATCATGAGAGGGATGCCAATCACGGCGCCAATGACCGTCAAGCTGAGGAGCGTCCCCAGGATCAGCAACACCAGCCCCAGGATCACGCCGAGCACACGCCCTGTGAGCTCCAGGACGAGCGCGACCAGCCGCCAGATGGCGTAGAGTGGCCAGAGGATTATGGGCACGTCCTTCCACTTGTTCTCTTTCGTCACTTTGTCCTCCTCGATCCGGCTATGAGTCGATTATCGGGCACGCTCGACCCCGACCCTAGTATGCAGCTCCCCGGGCGCGAGCTCTTCCCTCTCGTATCCCGAGCGCGGCGAGGGATCTCCCACTCCGCCCAAGCCCGCCAGCGTGAACTTCCCGGCGGCTGTGCCGCCAAGAAGACGGGCTCGTCTATACAGCTCGCGCCGGTGCCGAAGACCGAGATTCCTCGTCGCTGACGCTACCAAGTGACTCGAGCCGCAATGCAAGTTACGTCCGATCTGAGTGGTGTGCATCCCGTGGATCACCAGGAATGCAAGACGTGGGGGCTCCTCGCTCTCTGAGTAGTGCGTGGATTGGGGCTCGCTGCGCGACCCTGGCAAGCCAGGCACCATTCGGCAACCGGAGTGACGGGACTGAGACGGGTACTCCCGATGATGGGTATCGGCCCGAGGGGGATGCTGGATGGAGATAGGTCGGGCTGCCTGCGGCAGTGGGCGGATTGGTGAATCCGCCCGGAGCGAGGGTCGGGGCTGGAAGGGATGCCGAAGGCGGAGATTCCCCATCGCTGGCGCTCCTACCAGGAAACTGTCACCGATTACGAGGGAGGAATTGTACACCAAAGCGGCTGGTATTCCCATTCGGAGTTGCAGGTCACAGGTTACAGGTTGAAGGTTGAAGGTTGCGGGTTGCAGGTGGAAGGGGGCACTATTGGCGCTCGTTGGAATGACAGGTGTTGGGAAAGGCCTCATCGGAACCCCCCTCCTACTCCGCGCCCTTCCCCATCACTCGCTCGTAGACGGCCTGGGTCTCGGCGGCGACGCGATCCCAAGAGAACCCAGCGGCCTGCGCACGCCCGCGCTGGACCAACTCCTGCTGCAGCTCCGCATCGCCGAGCAGCCGACGCAAGGTCCCCACCAGCGACTCGTCATCGTCCGGATCGAAGTAGAGCGCGGCATCGCCGCCCACCTCGGGAAGGGACGAGGTCCCGCTGCAGGCCACCGGCGTGCCACAGGCCATAGCCTCCAGCACGGGCAGCCCGAAGCCCTCATAGAGGCTGGGAAAGGCGAGCGCCTGGGCCCCGGAGTAGACCGCCGGGAGATCTGCGTCGGGCACGAACCCGGGCAGGCATACCGCCTCTCGCACCGGCGACGTCTCCAACGCGGCGAAGAAGTCGCCATACAACCAGCCGCGCCGGCCGACGACCACCAGACCCTCGGTGAAGCGCTCGCGATGGAGGGTCTCGAAGGCCTTCAGCAAGCGAGGGAGGTTCTTTCGCGGTTCGATGGTCCCGACGAACAGCAGGTAGCGGTCGGGCAGCCCATACCGGCGCCGCACCGCCTCCACCCGCTCCGCCGGCTGGGGGCGAAACCGCAGATCGGCCGCTTCCGGGACGACCGTGATGCTGTCGCGGTCCAGGTGGTAGGCCGCCGAGAGGTCGCGGCGCGTGCATTCGGAGATGGCGATGATGTGCTCGGCGCGCCGACAATAGAGGGGCAGCGCCAGGTTGAGGTACCAGCGGTTCAACCGCTTGTGATGCTGCGGCAGGTGGCGGAAGATCAGATCGTGGACCGTGAGCACGGTAGGCATGGCGCGCAGCGGAAGGAGCAGATGCTCGGTAGCGTGGAACAAAGATCCGCCGGGCAGCAAGCGGTCGAATCCGATCCCGGCCAGATGGCCCAACCAGACGGCCATACGCCAGGGTTTGTACCCCAGCGCGACGGTTCGAGCGGGCAGATGCTCCAGGCCCGATAGGGGCTCGATGCCCCGCTCGCGGTTGTAGAAGAGGCCATAGCGGTCCTGGGTCCCGCTCCCCCCGCCCCCCCGGCCCACCAGGGCCCTGGTGAGGCTCTCCGCATAGCGGCCGAGGCCCGCCCGGCCGTGGACCGCTGCAGAAACGTCGATGTAGATCATCGCTTCCTCACCGATTCCCCACCGTCACGGGACCCGCTTGCCTACTCGCGGCTCGAGCACGCCCGGTAGACGTGGACCACCCGCTGGACCACGGTCACCGCCGAGAGAATCGCCAGGGCCCAGACTAACACGGTGAACAGCCCCAGAGCGGACAGCACGGCGATGAGTAGGATGCGCTCCATGCGGGTGAGGAGGCCGACCTTGCAGGAGAGGCCCAGGGCCTCCGCCCGGGCCCGGGTATAGCTGACCATCAGAGCGGCCACCAGGGCCACCATTAGCAGGCCTACCTCGAGAGGCAGCCCCTCCTGGTAGCGGTGCACGGTCAGCCCCAGGATCAGCACGGCATCGGAGAACCGGTCCACCGTCGAGTCGAGGAAGGCGCCAAAGGGGCTGTCGTTTCCCCCGGCGCGGGCCACGGCGCCGTCCAGCGCATCCAGGGGTGCCACGACGAGCAGCAGCAGGCCGCCCCAGCGGCCGTGGCCCAGCGCGAAGAGGGCACCGACGCCGGTCTGGAGCACAAAGCCGACCAGCGTGACTGTGTTGGGGTGGATCCCTAGCCCCGCCAGAAAGCGTCCCACCGGCTGCAACACGGCAGCGGTGCGAGCCCTCAACCGGTCACTGAGCGGTTCCCGCTGCCGCTGCTCCTCACTAGCCGCTCTGTCCACTTCGTTCAAGGCCTAGGTCCCCCTGTGATTACCTTCAATGTCGTATTCAAGCGCCGACTAATGGTAGTCCAGAAAGGGGAGGTGTCAAACATGATGCCAAGGGAGGGCGGCCCAACGGATGCGCGCAGCGGGCAGGGCGACCGGCACGCAGGGTCCCACATGCCCCTCACCCAACCTCTCCCCAGAGGGGAGAGGGGTAAGCAGGCAGGGTCGCACGGGGCCCCTCACTCAGCCTCTCCCCAGAGGGGAGAGGGGTAGGCACGCAGGGTCGCACGGGACCCCTCACCCAGCCTCTCCCCAGAGGGGAGAGGGGTAAGCACGCAGGGTCGCACGGGGCCCCTCACTCAGCCTCTCCCCGGGGGGGCAGGGGTAGGCACGCAGGGATATCGGCCGGTATACCCGGCCTCTCACCAACGGAATTGTGGCAGGGACACTCGGACGTGGACCCCTCAGGGCCCCGTACTGACGGGCTGGCCCTCTGGCCCACAGCTGAAAGGAGTAACGGCAACTCGATCGGCGTCCCGCCGAGCACGTCAACGACGAGGATGACATCATGATGACGCTCGGAACTCTGCACTTGACAGTTGCGCAGATTTGGGGTATCCTACCAGCTGCGGTAGGTTCGCTGTTGGGATGAGCG
>SKLM01000151.1 GCA_007123205.1 Thermoflexales bacterium | reverse complement strand
CCCCAGGTGACGAAATCGCGCAGCAGTTCGCTGGCCACTACCGCATCCTGCAGATCCCCCAGATGATCCTGCAGTCGCTTCATCTGCTTGATGAGATCCGCCGTCTGTGGGGCCAGCACAGGCTTGAAGAACTCCAGCGTGTAGCGCAGACGCTTCCCGGCGATGCGCAGGCGATGCAGTCGCTTCAACGAGATGTCCGGTCCATTGACCCACTCATCGTAGGCCAGGACCGCCGCGGCTTGCTCGTATACGGCCGCCGGGACCACGTGCCGCACCCGATGCGGGACCGCCTCCCCTTTGTTCGTCAGCGCCGGCAGCTCCCAGGCCTCGGGTGTCTTCAGAAGCGCGACCGCGCGTTCCTTGAAACGAGCATACCTTCCACTGTCCAGATAGGCCAGCATCGCCTCGCGGGCCTGCTCGCGTTCGGCCTCCCACGCCTCCTTGAGCGGCATCAAAACGTTCTGCCTCTCCGGTGGCAGGCCTTTGAGGTACCGTTCGGTCTTCTCCCAGAAGATGTCCAGGTCGCGAACGCTACCCAGTTTGCTGCGGGTGCGACGCGCGCCCTTGCGCATCGACTTCAGGCGCTGGCGATCCACGTAGGGTCCGAAGGTCCTGAACGCCGCCTGCATCCTGCGGGTGGCTACCCGCATGTCGTGGAGCTCCTCAATGTCCTCGCCCTCCCGGGTTCCCGGTTCGTGGTACAGCATGCGCTGAAAATGGAAGGACACCGTCTTGCACGCTGCCTCGCCCATCGTGTCATCTGCCGAAAGCGAAGGGCGCTCCGGCAGCTGCTCGGGGGTGAGATCGATGGTCAGGTCTCTGCTCCGCGCGTCCCCCGGGTAGGGCGTCAGCTCTAGCGCCACGCCGGCCGGCCTGAACCCTAACTGGACCCCGAAAAGGAGCTGCCACAGATCGCTCCTCTCCTGCGCGCGGGCGGCGTCCATAGCGGCGTAGGGACCGGTGACCTCAATGTCGACCACATCACCCTTCTTCGCCACCCGGCCCAGCCTGGTGCTCTGAGTCTGCGAGTAGTCCAGTCCATCCGCCATGCGCACCAAGGCCGACAGAGCCAATGCCTCCTCCCGCGACCGCTTCGACAGACCCCCGAAAGGATCCTCGGAGACTCTCTTGCTCACCTTCTTCCAGGTCAGCTGCTTGCCCTGCAGAGTGGTGGTCAATGCCACCATCAGCCGTTCGGCTTCGTTAAGCTCCTCGGGAGGATGCGCCAGAAGGAGATCGTGACCCGCTTTCCCAGGACGGCCGGACACGGGGCTCATACCTATACTATGTACCATAGCCGCCGTGTCCACAAGATGGCGGTGCTTAGAGGCCACCCGGTGGAACGGTCTGAGCGCATCGAAAAGGTCCTGCGCGTGGCTGGCCACCTGGCGGGCATGAGCCCGATCTGTGACGTACCGCTTGAACAGCGCCTTCAGAGGCTGAGGCTCGGGACCGGGCAGTGCGCCCTCTTCTTGTTCGCCGCCCGCCACCCCGGATCCTGACAAGTCCATGAGCTCGCCCTGTTGCTCCGGGATTCCCGGCAGAGTCGCGGGTGTCACCCGCTGAACCTCGCGCAGCACGCGATGGGGGAAACCGGCCAGCCCTTCCTCTCTGAAAGAGTTCAGCCAGCGTCTCACGGTGCGCCCGGTTCTGTCGACCCGGCGCGCCGTTTCATCCGGATCTATTCCCTCGTCCAGCAGCAGGAGGCCCTGGGCACGCCGCCCGTACACATCGCTTCGTCTTGAGAGCTGCAGACAGATCGCCCGCTCCTGAGGCCGCAGGAGATCACCCCCCGGCTCCTCTTCAGCCAGGAAGGACAGCGCTCGTTCGAACTTGGAGCAAGGCTCGGCCCGCAGGTTCCAGTCATCCTGCAAGTAGGCGATGATCGCTGCCATATCGTTGGCCGTGCCCTGGGGAGCCAGTTCAACCTCCAACTCAAAATGGCCTTTCTTCCTCCTGTTGGCAATGATGCGAACGTTGTCCAGGCTGAGCTGCGCCACCAGCAGCTCCCCCTGTCTCATGCGCCGGAATACTCTGGTCTGTCGTAGATCGAAAAGGGGAATCAGCGGGTCACCGGCCGCCATCTTCAGCACCAGATCGCGGACCGCACTATCGGGCCATTCTTGCGGGGATGCGTAGGTTGGCAGCGAGATCTCCAGCTCTTTGCGACGATGAATGGCCCCTTCCGCCCTGCCCAGTGCTTTCAGGGTGATCAGCACCTCTGATTCCGTCTCTCGACGACGACAAGCGTAGCCGTGAGCCAGGATGATCCGCTCCTCGGTATCGAGATATGTGTCTTGAACCTGCTGCACCTGGTGCGCCGACAGAGAGAACCCCGCAACGTGCTCCACCGCCTGCAGCCGTTGGAAAGTCGCGACGTCCGAGACCGCGAATTTCGCTTCGATCTCCATATCCCCTCATCAGTCCCGTCGCGCCGCTGGACCCCCAGGGCACGACCAGCTCAGTCCTGTCTTCCGGACACCACCTCGCCCTTTGTGTCGGGTGATGCCGCGAGCGCGGTGCTCCCCCGGGCCTGTAGCCTGGCGGCCCCCCGGGCGCAGCCGCTCCCTCCGGACGGCCCTCACCCTCAGCCTGACCTCCTCTTGGGGTAGTCGAACGTAACCCGCGCGGGCTCAACCTCCGATATCTGCCCCCAGTGCCCTACGTCGTAGCTCAGCCGGACGACACCACTTGTCGGTACGTTCTCAACCCCCAACCGCGCCAGCGTGTTCACCAGCTCGGTGAGACCCGGATTATGTCCAATAAGCATCAGGTGATCGATCCAATCATCCTGTCTCTCAATGACCATCAGAATCTCAGCGCCGTCCGCCTCATAGAGATCATCGTCCGTCGCAATCTCGTCCCATGGGTACTCCATCTCCTGCGCCATCGCCTCCGCCGTCTCCAGGGCGCGCACAGCCGGGCTCGACACGATCAACTCCACCGGCGGACCCTGCTCCGCCAGGCGTCGGCCCATCATCGGCGCGTCGCGGCGGCCGCGCTTGTTCAGGGGACGCATATGGTCGGGCAAGCCCGGATTCTTCCAGCTCGACTTCGCGTGTCGCATCAAAGTAAGTGTTTTCATAGCCGGATCGTGAATTTCAGCTGGGCTGCAGCAATACTCACAGCGTTCAGGCGCATGACAACTCTCGCAGGTGCCCATACATCTACCGTTCCTACGTGACCACAGAAACGGTTAGCCGGACGAGGGCCCAGCAGTGGATCGGCCCTGGTCAGGCTGACGTGAGTTGTCCTGCGATACAGGAAGCCAGCTGCTGGGAAGGTCCAGATAGTGTGAGAACCGTCTCAGGCTGCGCTCTCGCTTGGAGAGAACCGCTCTCAGTGAGACTGAGAAGCACGATAGTCGGGATATCCTCGATTATACTCACGCTTCACGACGCCGCAAGCGCCGGCTGGGGGCCGCCGCGTTCCAACTGCTCTCGTCCCTCCAGGACTCTCGCTTACGGTCACCACCGGATGCTACAGCTTGCCTTGCTCAGCGGCTGCATCGACGCTGGCATACACCCCCTCCCGGTCGATAGTGTCGGGCAGGGGACCAACCGTCGTCAGCTTCCGCTCTACGATCTCCCGGGCGAACAGAACACAGCGTTCGAGCGGATTTCCGTCCAGCAGCGCGATCAAGAACCCAGCCCAGAAGGAATCGCCAGCGCCCGTGGCATCCACCACCTCCACGAGGCGAGCCGGTATGTGTGTCATCTCCCCATCGTCGGACAGGAGAACCCCGTCGGGGCCCATAGTCAGTACCACCGTCGGCGGCCCCATCTCGTGGAAGCGTCGGACGTAGCTCTCCGGCTCCTCACCAGACCCAAAGATACGTGTCGCGTCGTCTAAGGACGGCTTGGTAATGGTGGCATAGCTGAGCATGTGCTCCAGAACCTGTCGCGCCTCCCGGTAGTTGGGCCAGATCTGTCGGCTGTAGTTAGGATCGAGGGAGACGATCTTCTCGTAGCGATCCCCCAACTCGAAAGCTCTCTCCACCGCCGAGCGGCAGGGCTCACGGGACAGGGCAAACGTCGAGGCGTGGATCACCCGCGCCCGTCTGATCGCCTCCTCTTTGACCTCGTCAGGCTCCAGTTTGTAGTCCCCAGCCCGGAATGCCTCGAAGTCGGGGGTACCCTCCGTCCGAGAGACGAAGATGACAGTGGTGTGCACCAGGTGGTCCATGACGATGTAGTCCGTGATCACGCCCGCCCGCTGCAGCTCGGCCTTGAGGAACTGACCGAAGTTCCCGATGCCGGTCTTGGAGATGACAGCCGAGGTGCCACCCAACTTCGCCATGTTCACAGCGATGTTGGCCGGGGACCCGCCCTGGTACTTGCGGAACGTGTACGCCTCCCGCAGCGACTCCACTTCCTCTTCCGAGATGAAGTCAACCAGCGTCTCCCCAACCGCGACAAGGTCCAGGTCCCCTTCAGGGATCTCCATATCGCCCTCCTACAGCTAGGGCAAGCCCAAGCAAGCCGCTCCCCTACCTTCCCGAGCCGAAGTAGAGCTGGCTCAGTTCGTCCGCCGTGATGTCATGCTCTGGTTCCGGGTCGCGGAAGTAAGGATGGATAGGCAGCAGCTCTTCAGGGCGGCGTGCCTCCGGTTTCACGACGATCTCCCGCAGAACCTCCAGGTAGCTCTGCGCCGTCCGGTCCCACGTGTACCGGTCCAGCACCCGCTGCCGGCCCCGACGGGCGAACTCCTCCCGCGTCTCCTCGTCACCGAGCAGGCGCTCCAGCCCCTTGGCGATGTCATCGGGATCGGCGGGATCGACCAGCACACCATACTCCATGTCCCTCTCCCGCAGGCTCTCGCTGGGCCCACCGTTCTGAGTCACCACCACCGGCAGACCAGCCGCCGCCGCCTCAAGGGGCGCCAGGCCGAAGGGCTCGTAATGAGCCGTCAAGGCGAAGACCGAGCCGCGCTCCGCCAGAAAACGATAGGCTGCTGCCAGCGCTGGCTGGCCCTGAAGCCCGAACCCACTGAGCTTCCCTTCGAGATCGTGGTTCTCCACCACCTCGCGAATCTCGGCCAGTACCTCTTGCTCGGTGGTGCCTGCCCCGCCATCGTCTCGCAGGGGATCGTCAAGCGCTCCGGTGATCAAGAGCAGATTGGCCCGCTTCTGAACCTCCTCACTCCGCGCGAAGGCCCGCACCAGTCCCACGTGGTTCTTCTTGGGATCGAGTCGGCTGGAAGCGACAACCGCAGGCAGGTCACGGCGTCCCTCGTCGATGTCCCGTTCCAGCCGGGCGCGCACTCGCTCCCGCGTAGCCGTCTCATTCTCGGCGCGAGCATCCGCTCCGAATATGTCCAGGTTCACCCCCGGCGGGATCACGGCGAACCGCCGGTCGTCTTCCACATCAACGGCACCTCGGTAAGCCCGATGGCTGTACTGCTCGAAGCGCTCCTGGCGTGTGCTGGTGACGTTGACCGCCGAGCGATTCATGCTCAAGCGCTCCGCCACGAGGCGGTTACCGAAGCGGAAATGATCATCCATCTCCTTCAGGTCATCAGGGCTGATGTTCAGCTTATCCATCTTCTGTGCGCCCAGCGAGTGGCCCGTGAAAGTGAACGGAATCCCCGCCTGTTCCTCAATCAGCACCCCACTCAGGCCGCCATCGCCGTAGTGAGTCGTGAAGACGTCAGGGCAGCCACCTTCATCATAGTAGAAGTCGAGGACGTTCGGTACCCAGTCCCGCACCAGATGCGGCCAGAGCAGTTCCTTGCGCAGGAACGCATCCGGCCCCGCCGGAAGCCGTACGATGCGCAGATCGGGCGCGCCCGGATACGAGTCGAAGCGCTCGGAGAACTCCGGCCACTCGGGATCTTGGATCTGACGGGTGAGAATATCGACGCTGTGGCCCATCTCTCCCATAGCCATCGCCACGGACTTCACGTAGACTAGCTGCCCGCCGAAGTCGGGATGCTCGGTCCAATAGCTGTCGGCGGGATCGAAGTTCCCTTGCGGGTTCAGAAATCCAATGTGCACCTCAGCCTCCTTGTCCTCTCTCATCCACGATCCCAACCCCTTGAACGTTGAACGTTGAACGTTGAACGTTGAACTTGCAACCTGCTAACACTCCTCGAACCTGTAACGTGCAACCTGCAACATGCAACGGGCAACGTGCTGCAGCGTCGCAGCTGCGCGCTCGGGGAGCTCCTGACACACAAACAGGCCCAACTGCTCCACCCCGCCGATCTCCTGCGTGTAAGGCAGGAACTCGAAGTAGAGCCCAGCTCCCGGCCCGTTGTTGGTAATCAGGTTGTAAGCGATCTCCCGGCCCGTCCTGGGCATCACCTCGCGGATGGCTCTGATCCCATCGTGCCATCCGTCGGCCACGGCCGCCAAATCGTCACCGTCCAGGTTATGGAGATACCGGTTGCTCGTCCTTCTGACCACCAGCATCATCGCATAGGGGCGCCGCATGAAGGCAGGGACCAGCAGCACGGCGGGACCGTAATCCGCCACGACCAGCTCGGGCGGTGTCTGGCGCAGCATATAGTCGGCGAAGGTCTCCCCGCGCTCCTGCTCGAACCGCGCG
The DNA here is from genome assembly GCA_007123205.1 of Thermoflexales bacterium. GTDB lineage: Bacteria > Chloroflexota > Anaerolineae > B4-G1 > B4-G1 > SKLM01. Next base: position 2,135 of record SKLM01000151.1, on the reverse strand, counting down.
TTATCCTCAAAGTGGCGCGGCATCACGCTGCTAATGGCGATCTGCTGATGACCGTGGATCAGCGATGCACCGACCAGATGGCCGTAGTTCTTGATGATCACGACGGCGCCGCTGCACCCTTCCCCGTCACTGGCGCTGAAACAGCGGCCGCCGCGGAGAAGCGCCTTCTCCAGGGCCGCCAGGCGCTCCAACACGACCACACGGTCCGCCAGTCCCATATTGTGCCAGTCTTTGTCGTGTTGTGACGACGTCCACTGCAGGAGATGGAGCCCGGACGCCAATCCCTCCCGCTCGAACGGGTAGAGGACCGGATAGAGGTTCTTGTTGATGAACGTGAAACCTTCGCTCAACTCAGCGACGTCGATGACGCCGGTGGTGTCGCCCTGGCAGATGACGCATTCGCGTTCTGGAATCGCCGCTACCTCCTCCGGTACGTTATCCTGGGGTCGGAGGGCTCGCGAGGAATGGTAGAGAATCCGGTCACCGTTGCGAGGATCGACGCGGTACAGACCATCGGGGAGAAACTCTTCGATCTCCTGGCGCGTCAGCGCCACCAGATCATCCATCGAGAGCGTTCCGACGTTCTCCGCCTGCACGATCGGGTGGAGCCTCTCACGGGCGAGTTCTTGCGTCATCAGTCGGTTTCCTTTCGCGACTCGTTCCCTGCGGCAGACACAGCCACCGGTGATGCCGCTTGTCCAGCCACAGCCTCTTTCGGGTGACCGAGTCCTGGTCCCCCACCGAGTTGAGCCTCCAGAAGTGGGGCAGCGGTGATCAGAACATCCGGGTCACGGCCCCCGCACCAGCCTGCGCGAGATCCTGTTGTGCTGCTCGATGACCGGCTCCAGATCGAGCGTGAGCAACCGTTGATCCTCAACCACGACCTCGCCGTTGATGATCGACAGATCGATCCGCTGCGGCTGACAGAACACCAGCGGCCCCAAGGGATCGTGGAGCGCCCCGGCGTAATCAAGCCGATCGAGTCGCAGACCAACCACGTCCGCAGCCTTACCCGGTGCGAGCTGCCCGATATCGTCACGGCCCAGCACCGCCGCTCCACCCCGCGTCGCCATCCAGAGAGCCTCTTCGGCGGACAGCGCCTTGGGCCCTGAGGGACCTCCTGTCGCGGCGTCCCGCCCCACTCGCTGCAGCAACAGCGCCATGCGTGACTCCGCCAGCAGGTGGGAGGAGTCGTTGCTCGCCGACCCATCGACGCCCAGTCCAACAGCCGCCCCCGCGTCCAGGAGAGCGCGTATCGGTGCGATTCCGGAACCCAGACGCATGTTCGAACTGGGGCAGTGGCAGACTCCGGTCCCCGTACGGGCGAACCGCTCGATCTCCTCTTCCACCAGATGAACGCAGTGGACGTGCCAGACGTCGTCACCCATCCAGCCCAGCTCTTCCGCGTAGGCTACCGGGCGACGTCCAAAGTGGTTCAGGCAGAAGAGCTCCTCGTCCTTCGTCTCCGCCAGATGCGTATGCAGCATCACCCCGTACTCCCGAGCCAGCTCGGCCGACGCGCGCATCAGATCCGGGGTGACTGAGAAGGGCGAGCACGGTGCCACCACGATTCGCACCATCGCGCAGGGATCTGGATCGTGGTACCACTCGATGACGCGCTGTGTGTCTGCGAGGATGGCATCTTCATCCTCGACCAGCTCGTCTGGGGGCAGTCCGCCGTCGCTCTCACCCAGGCTCATCGAGCCTCGACAGGGCTGGAAGCGGATGCCGATCTCCTGCGCGGCGTGAATCTCATCGTCAATCTGGCAATCGTTCGGATAGGTGTAGAGATGGTCGGAGCTGGTCGTACACCCGGAGAGCATCAGCTCGGCCAGGCCGATGAGGGCGCTGGTGTGCACCGCCTCGGGCGTCAGGCCGGCCCAGACGTCGTACAGGATGCGAAGCCAGTCGAATAACGGAGCGTCCTGGGCCCCTGGCAAGGCTCGGGTCAGAGTCTGGAATAGATGGTGGTGCGTGTTGATCAGTCCAGGTAACACGACCATCCCGTGCGCATCGATGACCCGGTCAGCCTCATCAGGGAGCGTCGGAGTCGGCCCCACCTGCTCGATGACGTTATCCCGGGCGAAGAGCCCTCCGTCCCGAATGTGGCGGTTGGCCTCCCCCAGCCCCTCCAT
>SKLM01000411.1 GCA_007123205.1 Thermoflexales bacterium | reverse complement strand
CGTCTCCGCCCGCTCCGCCGTGATGGTCGCCGCCGAGATCACCACGTCGAACTCACCCGACGCCAACGCCACGAAGATCCCATCCCAGCGCGTGTTCACGATCTCGATCTCGAATCCCTCGACATCCGCAATCGCCTGGATCAGCTCCGGATCGAACCCCGTGATGTTCCCGTCCTCGTCTACATACTCGAAGGGCGGATACTCGGCATTCATCCCCACCGTCACCACGCCGAGATCGACCTCCTCTTCAGGCACAAGGGTCGGCACTTCCGTCGGTGGTTCAGTGGGAACTGCGGTCGGTTCCTCCGGGGCCGGAGCGCAACCGAACAGTGTGGCCAGCATCATAGCAGCGATGCTCACCAGGGTAAGCAGCTTCATACTCCTCTTCATCTCTCCCTCCTCTCTTCTGAGTGACTCCTCGAAACGTACAGGCTGATCCTCCGCAAGAACTCGCGTGCCCAAACAGTGGTTCGATCCGCCACCTCCTTTCGGAAGGCCTCCGCGCGATATGCCCTTGGTACCATCGGTCCCAGTCCCGCGCACAGGCTCATCACTGCCCGAAGCGAGAGGGCACGTAGATCAAGAAAGCCAGCCCCGCTGGGGAGGCTGGCTTTCTGGTCACTGTACGAGTAGCCCAAACAAACCTACCCAGGCGGGGGTGGCTCCTTTCGGCCGCTTCGCTTGCCCGTCTCTGTTGATGGAATCATGTGTGGGCTCTCTGCTCGAGCTTATCCCTGCGCTAACCTTATCAATCTTATCACAGTCACGATACTATGTCAAGCGCCACACGTTGATTACCCAAATCTTCGCGGAGTGCTGGATCCGACGGTCTGCCGAGGCTGGCAGGCATCAGATGTGGGCGCCTCAGCCTTAGCCCAACCTGCCCAGATCGACGTGGGGGTGATCATCAACGCCATTAGGGCATCCTGGACACCATAGCCGACCTCAGGACACCCCCCACACAACAGATGCCGAACCCGCTGCGCACGGCATGGCGGCTACCCATCCCCGGCTTCCCGACCCGCGATCTCGGCGGCCAGCGTCAGCGCTTCGTCCCGGCTATCGATCTCCCCCGCCGCCACTGCCTCCCGTATCGCATCGAGCGCTCGACCAATCTCCGGCCCCGGCCCCAGGCCAAGCTCGCGCATCAGATCGTGCCCATCCACCGGCAGTTGCGGCGCCACCGTCTCCTCCCGACGCTCGAAGTAATGATGCAGCAGCAGTTCCGCCACGTCGAGCCGTCGCATCCAGCGCTCCTCTCGAAGGTTGGGCCCCCAGGTCGCCAGATGGTCGGCGAGACCGAGGAGAACCACGTCAACCCCGGCGTCCCCGGTATCGCGGAAATAGCGGTAGATGGCCCGTCGGGTCACCGTCGCCTCCCGGGCGAGGTGGGCAGGACGGAGATGCCCCTTGACGATCGTTGCCACTCGCCGCACCTCGGACCGGCTGAAGCGAAGCTTCCGCAACCGGGCCGCCGTCATCCTGGCCCCCACCACCTCGTGGTCGAAGAACCGAATCCTCCCCTCCTCGTCTTCCGACCCGGTCTCCGGTTTGCCGACATCGTGGAACAGGGCAGCTAGCTTGAGGAGCGACCCTCGATCACAGCACGGAGACACCTCAGCGCCCAGATGATGCCGGATCTCGTCGGAGAACTGCACCAGCCGTCTCGTCAACTCCCCCCAGGCCTCTGGTGGAACACCGATCCGCTCGACAGAGCCAGCCCTCTCCGATCCGCCCGTGAGCGTGGCTAGGAGCTGCTCCAGGACGTCCATCACCGTCAGGGTGTGGCCCCAGACATCAAAGCGATGCGGGTGGGATTGGGCCACCCCATCGAGACGGTCCAACTCCGGCAAAAGGTGAATCAGCAGCTCGAGTTCTTGGAGGCGCCGCACGAAATCGGACCCCTGTGAGACGGCCAGCCCCCGGGCCAACTCGTCCCGTTGCCTCTCCTCCGCTGGCTGCCGGAGCAGCGACGCGTCCCGCAGAATCCACCCTACGGTCTCCGACTCGATCTTGAAACCTAAGTCGGTCTCCAGCCGCGGTGCTCGGAGGAGCCGAATCGGATCGCGCCGAAAGGCATCTTCGCTCACGGCTCGAATGCGTTCGGCCTGCAGGTCCTCCACGCCGCCCAGGGGATCGATCAACCTCGCCCCTTCATCCAGCGCCATCGCGTTGATGGTGAAATCCCGTGCCCTCAGGTCGACCTCCAGCCCGCCACCGCGCAACCGCGCGAAATCGACGTTCACGCGCTTCCCTGACTCCCTGACCAAGACCACTCTCGCTGTCCCCCGCTCCACGTCCAGGGGGAAATAGGCGCCCCTCAGCGCGTCCGCGACCCGCCGCGCCAGGGCCATCGCATGCCTGTCGGCGGCGAAATCCCAGTCGTGGATCGGTCGATCGAGGAGCAAATCCCGCACCGCGCCGCCCACCACCCAAATCCGCACGCCAAGCTCCTGAGCCAACCGGCTCACAACAGCTACGGGCCACCGGGGAAGCTCCAGCCTCCTCACGGGCCGCCTCCCCCGCCACCCAGAAGCGACTGCCTGAGGCCACCCGTCCACATCGGATGGCCCTCACTAGCGCCCTGGCGTCCAGCTCCTTCGCCCCCAGCCCCGCCGCGCCGGCCCATGATCTCTCGAATAGCCCTCATAGCTGCAGCAATGATAGGCGGGAACCTGGCGGTGTCAAGGGATGCCCCATGGAGACGCGACGGTCATCGGCGCGCCGGGCGTAGCCCAACTACGAAACACCGCCGGCGAAGATCCCTCGAACGTGCCTCCCAGGCCACAGGTTTGACACAGCCGCCAACCCGGGGTATAGTAGACGCGATAGGCTAGGGCATCTCACCAATGACACGACCAATGCGCGAACTCAAGCACCATCGGCGTCCCCTTCAGAGAAGGACGCGCCATCACCTCGCCACATCCATAGGGGCGGACCCCCAGCGGCCGTGCCAGAAGCCCGCTTCCCGACCTGCGGATTCAGAGGCTGTGCAGGTCTCGCCTGAGCTCTCGCCCTGCCGACCTGAGCCTCAAAAGGATGGGCTTCATCTTGCGGAGCGTCCAGGTGCGCGTTGCCATCGCTTGGTGTGATACGCCGTTTGCCGGCGAGATAGGGCTGCAGAGTTCTGGCCCAACCACCCGCTTGACCGATCGATTCGACCCGCAGTTGTACGTCGCCAGCGCCAGTAGATGACAGCGGGCTGTTTTCCCAAGGAGGGAGTTCCAACATGAAGACGGATAGTTTTCGGGGCCGTGATTTCATCACGCTGCTCGATTGGAGCAAGGAGGAGATCGAGACCATCCTCGATGTGGCTCTCGACCTCAAACGCCGGAGAGCGATTGGCGAGCATCACGACCATATTCTCCGGGCCAAATCGCTGTTTATGGTCTTCTACAACTCCTCGCTGCGCACCCGCAACTCCTTTGAGGCCGGCATGACCCAGCTGGGCGGCCACGCTCACTACCTGGAACCGGGGCAGATCTACACCCCCGCCCTGCCCGGCAGAGAGGTCGCCTACACCACCGAGCGCGTCTCCGACGTAGCCCGGGTCCTCGCCCGGATGGGGGACGGCATCGCCATCCGCTGCTACGGCGATCCCGTCGACTGGGAGTACGGGGGCGCCAACGAGTTGATGCGCAACTTCGCCTACTGGGCCGACATCCCGGTTCTCAATATGGAGGACGACAAGTACCACCCCTTCCAAGCTCTCGCCGACCTGCTGACGGTGAAGGAGAAATTCGGCACCTTCAAGGGCGTGAAGTTCGTGATGTCCTGGGCATATTCCCCCAGCACCCATAAGCCCCGCGCTGTCCCCCAGAGCGCCATCATAGCCGCCAGTATGCTGGGCTGCGACACGGTGCTGGCCAGGCCAGAGGAGATGGTCCTGGATTCCGAGGTCATTCAGGCGTGCGAGAACTACGCCGCCACGAACGGGGCGTCCTTCGAGGTCACCGATGACTTCAAGGCCGCCGCTGAGGATGCCCACGTACTCTATCCCAAGGCATGGGCTCCCGTGCAGCTCTTCAAGCCGCCCATCGGTGAGGACGATTCGGAGCTGGCGCAGGAGATCTTCGACAGCTACAAGAACTGGAAGGCGACGCCTGAGTATCTGGCCAGGGCCCATCCCAGCGCAATCTATATGCACTGCCTGCCGGCCGACCGAGGCTGGGAGGTCACCGATGAGGTGATCGACGGGAAACAGTCGGTCGTATTTGATGAGGCAGAAAACCGCTTACACGTCCAGAAGGCCGTGATGAGCTTGACCATGGCGTGAATTTTTTAGATAAGGATATCGTAATTATGCCCCCTCAGAACAAGAGTGACGTAGCCCTTTTCATCGATTGGGAGAATATCAAATGGAGCCTTGAAGACGCAGAGATGAGTCCCAACGTCTCCGCGATCCGCGATGCTGCCGAGCGGTACGGGAGAGTCGTCGTCGCCAAAGCGTACGCCGACTGGACCCAGCGTTGGCATCAGGAGGAGTCCTCGCGGCTCTATCGGGCCGGTGTCGAACCCGTCTACGTGCCCACCAAGGCCTCCATTCGCGCCCAGGCGAACCAGCAGGAGGATTTCTTCATTAAGGGCAGCGTGGACGTGAAGATGACGGCGGACTGCATCGAGTGCGCCCACGCATACCCCAGTGTTAAGACCTTTGTCCTCGTCTCCGGCGACGCCGATTTCGTCCACGTGGTCAACATCCTCCGTCCCTACGGCAAGCGTGTGGTGGCCGTCGGCGTGTCGTGGAGCGCTGCCACCCGTCTGATTCAGACGGTCGACGAGTTCCTCCAGTACGACCGGGACGTGGTCCCCTTCTCCGAGGGTGAGGCCGAGCCAGAGCCAGTAGCCCGGACCGAAGTCCAGGAGGACAAACTCGACGACGCGTTCCAGACCGTGGTCGACATCGTTCAGGGGTCCCGCTTCCCCGGTCGTGCCCTGGCCTCCTACGTGAAGCTGGAGTTGATCAAGCGCCGCGGTGAGTTCGACGAGAGCCAGTACGGCTTCAACCAGTTCCGCGTGTTCCTCAAGGAGGCCGAGAAGCGCGGCTATATCCGAGTCATCACCGACGAGCTGGTGGACTGGGTCTATCTCCCAGAGAGCGTACCGGAAGGGGAGGCCGAACCATCCAAGAGGCCCATCTCTGACGAGGAGGCGATGACGAAACTGGTTCGCTTCGCCGACAAGCTGGAGAAGACGTTCGACTACGTCGCCTTCAAGTTCCTGGTAGATCGTGCCATGGGAGCGGAGCTATTCCCCAAGCTGTCACGCTCGCAGGTTTCAGCGCTGGTCAATGACGCGATCGAACAGAGGCTGTTCCGGCGAGGCACCTACGTGAAGATGGACCCGAACACCGGGGAGGAACAACAGATCCGTACCATTCTCCTCAACCGCGGACATCAGCAGGCGCAGCAGGCACTGTCCTAGAGAGCGAGCCAGCGGGTGGGCGGGTCGCGCCACGCGCCGTGCACCGATCGGCTGGCAGAGGGGATCATCCGAGGGAGCATGGACCTGTACGGACGCGACTTCATCTGCACGCAGGACTGGACCGTCGACGAGTTACTGTACACCCTCGAGCTGGCGGCCAGGATGAAACGGGAGCGCTTCTCCTCGCGTTGGACGAGCATCTTGGAACATAAGACGTTCATCATGTTCTTCTACAACCCGTCAGTCCGTACCCGCATCTCCTTCGAGGCCGCCGCTACCGAGTTGGGGGGCCACGCGCAGTTCATGACCCCCTCTGCCGGCCGCTTCAAAACGGAGCAGCAGGCCGGCGAGACCATCGAGGATGCTGCCACGGTTATGGCCCGTTACGCCGCCGGGCTGGGCATCCGCATCCTGGAGGACAAGGTGCCCTACTACGGCGCGGGCCACCAGGTATTGCGGGAATACGCCCGGTGGGCCGATGTACCGGTCCTGAATATGGCTGACGACCGGTTCCATCCCTGTCAGGCCCTGGCTGACGCGATGGGCTGGGCCGAGTGGTTCGGCGACGGGCCGGGCCGGCCGAACTACGGAGTGCTTCGCGGCCGGAGACTTCTCCTCTCCTGGGGCTCCGGGTCCCTGGCTCGCTCCTGGTGCTCGGTGCAGGCAGCGCTGCTCATCGCCTCCCGCTTGGCCATGAGCATCACCATGGCTCACCCCCAGGGGTACGACCTGGATCCGGAGGTGGTCGGGTGGACGAAGCGGAACTGTAAGGAGAACCACGCCGACTTCGACATCGTCCACGACCCGGACAGCGGCTACGACGGCGCGCACGTCGTCTACTCACGGAACTGGATGACTCCGGAGGCGTATCAGGACGGGGAGCTTCAGAAGCAGACGGAGATCGAAAGGGCTATGGCCCATGCCGGGTGGACGACCACGGCAGAACGCATGGCGCGGACGGACCACGCCATCTTCAGCCACCCTATGCCCGTCGACCGCGGGAACGAGGTCACCGATGAGGTCGCCTCGGGCCCCCGCTCCGCGATCTACGACATCGCCGAGAATCGGCTGCACGTCCAGAAGGCTGTGATGGCCCTCACTATGGGGAATTGGTAGGCGAGAGCCATCGCAAGACCCGGGATGACGGATTGGTTTTCCTCCGCCCTCGTTGACGATCCGGCGAGGGAATCCCCTGCCGCATAACCAGGAGACACCTATGTCCAAGCGCGTGGCTGTAGTCGCCATCGGCGGCAACTCCCTCATCAAGGACAGGGAGCATCAGACCGTCGAGGATCAGTACCAGGCTGCCAGGGCCACCTGCCATCACATCGCCGATATGATCGAGCAGGGCTGGGATGTGGCCATTGCCCACGGGAACGGGCCCCAGGTGGGTTTCATCCTCCGCCGGTCGGAGATCGCTGCCAAGGTCGCGGCAATGCACGAGGTCCCCCTCGATGCCTGCGTCGCAGATACGCAGGGTGCCATCGGATACGCGCTGCAGCAGAACCTGCAGAACGAGTTTCAGCGGCGCGGTATGCATAAATCGGCCTCGACGGTCATCACCCAGGTGCGGGTCGACGCCGACGATCCGGCCTTCGGGAACCCGTCCAAGCCCATTGGCAGCTTTATGGACGAGGATCAGGCACGCACGCGCGCCCGGGAGGAAGGCTGGTCCGTCGTCGAGGACGCTGGTCGCGGTTGGCGGCGCGTCGTCGCCTCCCCCTTCCCCCGGGAGATCGTGGAGCTGCCCGCCGTGCAGCACTTGATCGCCGCCGGGATCACCACCATTACCGTCGGCGGCGGCGGTATACCCGTGGTGCGCACCCCGGGGGAACCAGGAGAGGAACCCGTCCTGCGGGGCGTCGCCGCGGTAATCGACAAGGATTATGCCTCAGCCCTGCTGGCTCAGTCGATCCAGGCCGACCTGTTTCTGATCTCGACAGCGGTGGAGCACGTCTATCTTGACTTCGGCACTGCAGACCAGAGGCCCATCGTTGAGATGACGGTGGCCGAGGCCAGGGAGTACATCAACGCAGGCCACTTCGCCGCCGGGAGTATGCTGCCGAAGATCAAGGCTATCGTCTGGTTCCTGGAGCGGGGCGGGCAGGAAGCGCTCATTACCAACCCCGAGAACATCGCTCGCGCGTTGAAGGGCGAGACAGGCACGCGAATCGTTACCTAGATCCCTCCGCGAGCGCGGGGGCGCAGTGGCGCAACTCGACCGCGCTCGCGACCGGACCAGTTCAGCGGCCAACGGGGTAGTATGGACCGGTCTGCGGCATGAACTGTCCAGTGTGCGGCGAAACCTGTGCCGACGCCGAAGACGTCTGCCCCAGGCACGCCGACCAGGGCATCCTCGACGGGGTGTGCGACTACGATCTGGCCGCCCGCCGATGCGACCCCGAGAGGCTGGCGAAGAACCGTACACGCTGGCATCAGCTTCGGCGCCCGCTGCCGGTCGATCTTCAAGCAAGCCGCCATCAACGAACGGGCAGACGAGTAGCTGCAATCCCAGAACCACGGGATCTCACGACGCCCGAACGGACCGCTTCTCTGCTCCCAGCCTTCCATCTATTCTGGCCATTCGCCCTTCAGATAGTGTGGCCCGTAAGAATTACCTACTGGCACAGTTTCTTGGGGCAATATGCCGGGGCATTAGCAGACAGTTGTAGAACGGATGCACTTTTCGGCCAGGACTGCGCCCCATGCCGTCGCCCGTGGCTGTCGACTCGCGTGGAGCCAGCGGTCGAAAGATGGCCTACCGCCCTGGTGAGCCCTGGTCACCAGGGAGGGCACAGTCGCGGGTCAGGGAACCTAGTCCCAGGAAGCGCTGACGGATTCTTTGCCCAGTTGCCGGGCGGCTTCGAGGGCTCCGTCGTGATCCAGGATTGCCCCTTTCTCATCCACGTCCTCGAGCAGAAGCTCCCGCCACAGGTCTGTCTCCCACACGTCGAAGAAGGATATCACGGTTTGGAGGATCCCGCTGAAGTCCGCTTGGGGCTGACCAGCGGTGGCCATGAAGACGCCACGTCGCCGACGGTGTCCAGCAGGGGTGGCCGCCAGCGGCTCTTGGCGCACGTATTTCCGGGCCCACTGGGATTCGGACCTGTCAATCAGACTCTTGGCGTGGCCGGGCAGGTTCCAGAAGTAGACAGGCGCCGCCAGGGCGATGACGTCGGCTGTGAGGATCTTCTCCTCAACCCGCTGGAAGTCATCGTCAATGGCGCAAAACCCAGCTTCGAAGCATAACTCGCAAGCGACACAGTGGGTGATCTGACAGCG
>SKLM01000436.1 GCA_007123205.1 Thermoflexales bacterium | reverse complement strand
GGGGACCGTCATCACACCATTCGCCCCCGTCCCCACCACCAGGACCTCCGGCTGGGCGTCGAAGATGGGTTTCAGGTCGTCCGCGCTCAACCGATGCCCCTCATCCCGCCACCAGTTGGGGATCACCCGGTCCGGGAGGAGGATCAAGTCGTTGGTGTGTGTCTCGCCGTCCACCACCATGTGGCCAAAGGTGTAGCTCTCGACCTGCGGGTGGGCCATATCGGGCACCTCCAGGCTCCAAACGGTTAACGTCGGTTGTATACTCGCCGGTTAGTCTAGATCGGCCTGACAGCTATGATATCACGCGAGCCGCGGCCGGTCAAGGATCAGGCCGGAGAGGATCGCGAAGCAGATCCAATCCCCGTCATCGCCCGAAAGATGACATCGCCTCTCGTCCCAGGGGAGAGCAAATAGTCTGGCTGCAGCCGTGCGGCGCGGCCGCCGTATCCCCTCTCCCCTCTGGGGAGAGGGGTAGGGTGAGGGGCCTCCGCCGCTTGGCGGGAGAGGACGTAGTCATGCTGGGAGGGTGCGGATGCAGCCGTGGCCTCTCTCACGCCGCGGGAGATCCAGCCGTCGTGCTGCGGGCGTGCGGTGGCCGTCGTATCCCCTCTCCCCTCTGGGGAGAGGGTTAGGGTGAGGGGGCTTCCGCCGCCCGCGGGTGAGGGTTACCCAAAACACGGCCTACCTTTCTTCTCGTCGAGATGACCTCGAATGTCCGATCGCGGTCGGCCGCTGGGCGCTTTCTGCCAACGTGCGGTTGTGGCACCGCGGGTCCCGCTAATCGGTCAGATGCGTGGCGAAGAAGACCAAAGACAGAATCGTGACAATCCGTCTAATTCGTGCGCAGAAGAATGACCAACCCAGTTCCGCGGATCACCCGCAGTCCCTGCGGCGCTGGCTTCCGGTCTGCCGGCATGAACAGCCGCCTAGCCCTACCATCGCCCCTGTCACGCCGAGGAGCAGCAGCGGAGAGAGTCGCCCACGAACTGGACTATCAAAGACTCTCGTCCACCAGATCGGGATGCTCCCGCGTCCACCGTTTGAACCCCTCCACCACTTGCTCCACGTCCTCCAATCTGGTGTTGCATATCTCGTGTAGCTCGTGCGATGAGACCTCGTGATAGAAATGGACCATGCGGTTTCGATACCCTGCCATATCCTCGAGCAGCTCCGCCTCGTGATCCGTCAACACCCGGTAGGTGCGAAGTTGGCGGGCGACCTCTTTGTACTCAGTAACACCCTGGCCAAAACCCTTGGCGAGGATGTGGCGTCCCAGATCCAACAACGCCTCGAGAGCGCGACGCAGATAGGACTCGGCAGCTGCCTCATTCCGGACATCAGCGAAAAACGCCTCCTGATTGTCCAGCGGGAGCATCCGAATCTGCTCGACCATCCGCTTGACCCAGCTGATCCGATCGGCGATCACGCGCTTCGACAATGGCTCCGGTGTCACAGTTCTTCCCCCAGAATCAGCGCCATCCGCTCTCGCTCCAGCGGAGCCAGATCTCCTGCCCGCCGCAGGACGTACAGCTCGTATTCGTCCGCTGCGTAGGAGTCCTCGGCATAGAGCCGCTCCCCGCGCACCACGTTGGCTGCCAGGAAGGGATCGGCACGGCCGAGATCCACCAGATCGACCCGCGGGACCGACAACAGATCCTCCAGCTCTTGGGCCAGCTCTATCAGGGTGCTGACGCCTGGCTCCCTACCTCGCGCAGGGAGGACACCGATGTCCGCGTCGGACGCCCGATCGAGCTCTGCCCTCCCCTCCCCTGTGACTCGAGCCGCCACATCGTCACCCCGGCTTCCGAAAGCATACAGGGCCACGAGCCCATGGCGCTCACAAAGATCGGCCAGCGCGCGTCGCAGGTCGGTATCGGACTTCTCCCGGTGATCGCCCGTCATCGGTCGTTTCATGCTCTCTGTCGCGTCCCCTGCTGCCACGGCCCGTCGGTGCGCTTGCCGGTGCCCACGGAGAATTGACCATCCCCTGCCAGGCCGGGCGAGTCTGCTTTCGTGCCTCCGTGTTCTGCCATTTGCCGTCCAGCGTCGATGGTCAGAGACTATCCGCTGAGGATTGCCCGGTCCCCCGGCGGATGAGCGACAGAATAGCCGACGTCGCGTCCCTTGTCAAGCTCGATCTGACCCGGACCGATGCCACGCTCCGAGCGGGCCCACCATGGGTGTCTTCAGCGCGATTCTCGCCCCGAGAACCATCGGTGAAAGCCGTTGACCTTAGTGGTTCTCACGATAAGTCTGCAGGCAGACCTGACAGGTTTGCGACGGCCATATGTGGCCAAGACCATCTATGAGAGCGGCGCGTTCTGTAGATGCAGTAGCAGTCTTCAAACCTGTCAGGTCTTAGAGACTTAGCGAATCGACCACTTGGAGGGCAGACGGCGAGTATCTGAAGTCGGTGCGGCTGGAAGCGGCGTCAATAGAGGTGCTTCCATCCCTCCGTTTCCACCGCGTGAGCCAGTACTGCGATCCCATCCCCCATTCTGAAAACACCTATGGTGCACGCGGCTCACCACTCTGAATGGAAGATACCGCCATCCCTGTCATTCCGAGAAGCGTCAGCGACGAGGAATCTCGCGCGCGCAAGCGCCTTCGCGTACAGAAGTCAGGTCCTTGGAAGGAGCGACGGCTCAAGCGACCAAGAGTCTCGCCCCATCGGCCCTGCAGTGATCTCTGGCTGCCGGTATGCCGTTGTCGTACCGGGCTGCCCGATCCTGCCCCGGGCGTCTTGCGCGGGGCTGTGGCTGTAGTATACTACGGTACACTGGGTGAGCGCCGACAAGTCGAGAACCAGGCCGCGACGATGACGATACTCCTGTACAGAAGGCCTCTCTGTCGGTCCGGAGCCATCGACCCCGGCCTGTCCTGAGCGGGGTCGAAGGATCGCAGCCGCACGATCGAGTCTCGCCGAAGCAGCCAGGGGGGAGCTGTGAATACCATCTTCGGGAGCTGTACACCACGCCCTGAGGTCCTCGAAGGGGAGCTGCGGGACGATCTCTTCGCCGCTCGCCTCAAGGACGTCATCGAGGGCACGGCGGATCCCGTCTATCAGGATCCCACCGTCTTCTTCGACAACACCTTCCCCACGGAGGGCCTCAGGGTGCTGCTTGCTGAGGCGCTGGGACGCGCGACGGGACTCAAGCCGGCCAGTAATGCCGTCATCCGCCTGGAGACCGCCTTTGGCGGCGGGAAGACGCACAACCTGATCGCTCTCTACCACACAGCGAAGGGGTACCTCCCTGGAGCCTCCTTTGTGGAGGCGGATCTCATCCCCGCGCCCGGAAGCGTGGCTGTGGCCGGGATCGTCGGCTCGGACCTTCAGCCCCGGGACGGCGTCGACCACGACGATGTGATCACGTACACGCTGTGGGGAGAGCTGGCCTACCAGCTCGGCGGCGCTCCCGGGTATGCCCTGGTGTCCGGGAGCGACGAGGATCGGTCGGCGCCGGGCACTCGATCTCTCGAGCAGCTGGTGGGCGAAGAGCCCACGCTCATCATGCTCGATGAGTTGGCCCGGCACATGCGCTCGGCCATGACAGTCCCGACGGCCACCGGCAAATCCGATCTGGCGGAGCAGACCGTGGCCTTCCTCATGTCACTGTTCGAGTTCGCGGCCAGCAGGAGGCGGGTGGTGGTGGTCGTCACGCTCTCTGACCCTCACGATGCCTTCGGCAAGGAGGCGGAGAAACTGCGTCACGATCTGGCCGAGGCCCGGCGCGTCTCCGCCAGGCAGGAGCGCGTGATCACGCCTACGGGGGAGACGGAGATCGCCGCCATCGTGACCCACCGCCTCTTCGCATCGGTCGATCGGGAGGCTGCGGGGGAGACGGCCGCCCGCTACGGGGGCTACTACCGTCAGCTTGTGGACAGAGAGGGGGCTAACCTGCCCCAACAGGCGCTGCGCGCGGAATACGCCGAGGACATCATCGAGGATTACCCGCTCCACCCGGAGCTGCTGAACACGCTCAATCGCAAGACCTCGACGATCCCGAACTTCCAGAAGACCAGGGGGGCATTGCGTCTTCTGGCCCGGGTGGTGAGGACGGTGTGGGAGACACGCCCGGCCGACGCGTACCTCATTCATCCCTTCCACGTGGACCTGGCCGTTGAGGACATCACGGGCGACCTCACCAGCCGCCTGGATCGGCCGGCGTTCAAACAGGTTGTGGAAGCTGACATCATCAGTCCCAAGCCCGGCTCCCCGGCCCACGCTCAGGTCTTCGATCGAGCCTTCGTCGCCGCGGGGAAGCCGCCGTACACCCGGCGGGTCGCCACCACCGTCTTCCTCCATAGCCTGACCCAGGGCATCGCCTCCGGCGTCGATCCCGCGGAGATGCTCCTGGCCGTGCTGGCCCCGGGCGACGATCCCGCTCTGGTCCACAAGGCGGCCGAACAGCTCTATGACAAGGGTTGGTTCTTCGAGTGGGACGGCCGTCGCTACCGCTTCAAGACCGAGCCGTCCCTGAACAAGATTGTCTCCGACGAGATGGGCATGATCGGCCGCACCAGGGCCAAGGAGGAGCTGGACGGCCGCATTCGGCGGGTGTGGAAGAGTGGCGTGCTGAAGGTGGTTCCGTTCCCTCAGGAGGCCAGCGACGTGGACGACGACGCCGGACTCCCCAAGCTCGCCATCTTGCACTACGATGCGGCCACCGTGACGGCGACGGATCCGGTCCCGCCTGAGCTGACGCAGAGCATCGCCACGCGCTCCGGGACGCTTGAGGGGTTCCGGCGGTTCCGCAACCATGTCCTCTTCCTGGTAGCCGATGAAGACCGGGTCGAGAACATGGTCCAGGCTGCCCAGCGATATCTGGCCATCGCCCGCATCACCGGCGATGCGGAACGGCTGGGCGAGTTCAACCCGGAGCAGCGGAAGAAGCTCAAGAAGATGGGCGAGGCCGCCGAGCTGGACGTGCGGGTGGCGATCACGCGCACCTACCGCCATCTCTACTTCCCGCGGGCCGATGCCCCCAAGTGCGATGCCAACCTGGCTCACGAGATGCTGCCGGCGCAGGATCAAGGCGAGGTGGAGCAGGACCAGTCGGCCGTCGTGCTGCGAGCGCTGAGACTCCAGCAGAAGACCCTGAGCGGCGACAGCCCGACCCTGGCCGCGGCTTACGTCCGGTCGAAAGGTTGGGACAGGAACGCCGTCTCAATGACGACCGAGGAACTGAGGAGAGCCTTTGCGCGGCGCCTGGGGCTGCCCGTTCTCCTGGATATCAACCAGCTCAAGAAGACGATCCTCAACGGGGTGAAGAACGGCCTGTGGGTCTACTACGATGCCGAGCCCGCTCTGGGCTACGATGCCGATTCGCCCCCCCCGGCCGTCCAGATCAAGGATGAGACCCACCTCTACACACTCGAGGAGGCCGCGCGGCTCGGCCTGCCGATCAGGGGGAAGATCAGGGGTGAGGAGCCAGGTGAGGAGGATACGTGTCCCCTCTGTGGGAACCCGGCCAGCCAGTGCATCTGCGGGGACGTCATCGTGCCTCCGACCGATACAAAGCCCTTGCGCGGCGAAGGTGTGCCCCAGCAGGCGTTCCAACAGCTGTCGGATCTCTGCACCGATCGGGGCGTGTCCCACCTATCTTCACTGCGAATCACCATTCAGGGTGACGGAAAGGGTGGGGCGAGGAACCTGCGCACGCTGGGGCTGGTGATCCCCCAGCTGGGTAAGGGCGCCTTCACGCTCAGCCAGACCTACAGCGCCGAGTTCGAGCGCGATCAATACCTTGCGATTCGGGGGACGCTGAGATGGGACCTCTATCGTCGACTCAAGCAGGTGACCGATGAGCTGGCCAGGGAGGCAGCTAAGTTCGTGACGACGACCACGTTGACCGCGCGCTATGAGGAGCGCCTGGACCTGCACGGGGACCATTTCCGCACCATCCACGAGGTGATGACCAGCGTGGGCCTGGATACCATCACCCTGGAGGCGACGGAGTCAACGGAGGGAGACGCAGCAACATGAGAGCCCTTAGCTTCCTCCAGCCGCGGGCGGAGCAGATCATCCGCGGGGATAAGCCCGTGGACATCCGCACCTGGCACAGTCGCTACCGCGGCGATCTGGCGGTTCACGCCAGCAGCCAGCGGCGGGATGCGCGCTGCCTCGAGCTGGGCTTCGACCCGGGCAAGCTGGCCTATGGCGCCCTCATCGGGGTGGTGGAGATCGCCGACATTGAGGCTGTCGACCAGGAGCGGTACCAGGCGCTGCGCGATCAGCATCTCTCGAATAGCCCGTTCCCAGGACCCCCCTGTTATGCCTGGCATTTCACCCATCCCAGACGCTTTGAGAGACCCCTCCCGCAGCGGGGCCGGAGGCGGATCTTCCATGTGGAGTCCGGCCCGGACCTGGAGGACGTGGCCTCTCACCGGCAAGAGGGCCGCCGGGCCCGCTACCGCGTGACGCCACCCCCGGAACCGGATCCCGAGCATCCCTTCGTGCTCTACACCATCCCGGAGGAGGGCAACGGCTACCGCGTTGCACTCTACCAGTGGCTTCGGCGCAGTGCCGACCGGCCCCCCGGCCGTGAGAACGTCAGTGGTCCCGCTCCGGGTGCTATCTGGGGGGTCGAGCTGGGCGGCGACGCGCTCCGAGCCGTCGTGGATCACCTCTTGAACGCCCTGCGGATCAACGACTACAAAGCCACGGATCTGGCGCCGACATCGGACCGGGACGAGCCGTTCTACCTGGACGAGCTGACCGGGATTCGACTGGCACTGATCATGCTGGCTGTGCGACCGCTGCGTCGCCACCACCGCATCGAGGCCGTTGGCTATGGCGTGCAGGCGATGGGCGACGAGGAGGCCTACTACTGGTTCAGCAAGTGCACCAGCGGGGAGGACGGCAGCCGGGCGAGGAAGGCCCTGCGGGTCCTGCTGGCGGAGGAGTAAGGAAGCGGAGGCAACGGCGTGGGCACGCTTTCACCTGATACGGCACCGGAGATCGAACGGCTGCAGATCCAGCATCTGCGTCGGATGCCGGCCTGGCGTAAGCTGAATCTCGTGGGGGAGATGAACCGCACGGTGCAGGCGCTGGCCTTGGCCGGGCTGCGGCAGCGCTATCCGGACGACACGGAGGAACAGCGGCGCCGGCGTCTGGCCGCTCTGCTGCTGGGATCGGAGCTGGCCACTCGCGCCTACGGCCCCGCGCCGGAGGAGCGATGACGCCGGCCGAACCGATCCAGGTCACGCTGATGGTGACCGATGCCCTGGACGACCTTGGTGTGTGCTACGTGATCGGCGGCTCGTTGGCCAGCGCCGTGCACGGGGTGGCGCGGGCCACAATGGACGCCGATCTGGTGGCCGACCTCCAGATGGACCACGTGGAGCCGCTGGCGCTTGGACTGGGAGGTGGGTTCTATGCCGATACGGAGATGATGCGGGACGCCATTCGCCTTCACGCATCGTTCAACCTGATCCACTTGGAGACGATGTTCAAGGTGGACGTGTTTGCGGCCAAACCGCGGGCATTCGACCGCGCTCAGTTGGCCCGCCGCGAGCGGCACGTGCTGGACGAGGAGTCGGATGCCCACGCCTACGTCGTCACGGCGGAGGACATCGTCCTGTCCAAGTTAGAGTGGTATCTGAAGAGCGGCTGCGTCTCGGATCGGCAGTGGCGTGACGTGCTCGGGGTGCTGAAAGTCCAGGGCGACCGGCTCGACTTTGGGTATCTGCGGCACATGGCGGCGTCCCTGGGAGTGACGGAGGTGCTGGTGCGGGCCCGCGACGAGGCAGCTGGAGATCCCCCGGGACAGGCGCAGGACATGTGACGAGTCTGCGTGCGAAAGCGAGCCCATGCCCGGTGAGACCATTGCCTTGAATCGAAAGGCCGAAGCCGCGGGCCACGGCCGCCCGAACTGTCGAAGCGCTGTGATGCCACCTTCCAAACTCGCGTCTCGTCCGGAGGATAACACGATGCACAGAACTCGATCTGTCGGAAAGATGCCGCGGAAACACCGCTTTGTGCTCAATCCTTATCGCGACGCCCGCTTCACCCGCTGTCCGATATGCGAGGAGAAGACGAAACTGCGCAAGTTCGCTCTCTTTGTGCACGTCGACCCGATGAATCCGATCGTACTGGGCAAGACCAGTCGCTACTGCCCCGATTGTGATCTGCTCATCGTCCATCAGGATGAGCTGGAGGCAGAGCTTACGGCAATCTTTGCGGAGCGCGATCCTGATCTCATCGGCAACGACTACCTGGTCATGGGCACGGTGGACCGCAAGGTCTGGCGGGCGGGGATGAAGAAGCTCAAGACCATCACAGAGATGCTGGCGCATGTGCACGATTTCGAAGCAGTGCTCACCCTCGAGGTTCGACCCCTTGGGTGGTGCCCGGCGGACGAATCGTGAGCCCTTCCTGCGCACTACGCGTTGCATCTTGCCTTTCTCATTGCCCGTCTTGGAGGTACCGGAGACGATGGTCAGCGATCGCCCGTCAATTCTGATCGAGTCCTGGTTCCCCTTCGCCACGGTCGGCGCGGAGAGTCTGCGCGAGCGCGGCGCGGCCAGCGCGTTACCCCCGCTCTACTTCCTCCACGTCTGGTGGGCCCGCCGCCCGCTGACCATCTCGCGCGCCGCCATCCTGGCCAGCCTGCTGCCGGATTACGCGAGCCTGCCTGATGACCGGGCCTGGCGAGAGCGATTTCCCGACCAGGCCGCCTACCGGGGCTGGTTCCTGCGGCTGCTGGGCATC
>SKLM01000217.1 GCA_007123205.1 Thermoflexales bacterium | reverse complement strand
TTATGGAGTACAAGGACTACTACAGCACGTTGGGCGTGGAGAAGGATGCCGATCAGGACGAGATTCGGCGTGCCTTCAGAAGGCTTGCCCGCAAGCACCACCCGGACGTGAATCCAGATGACCCCGAGGCCGCCGAACGGTTCAAGGAGATCAACGAAGCCCATGAGGTGCTCCATGATCCGGAGAAGCGAGAGAAGTACGACCGGCTGGGAGCTAACTGGCGCCGTTACGAGCGGGCAGGCGCGCAACCGGGCGGGTTTGACTGGGGCCAGTGGACAACTCGGACGCCTGGGGGCGGGCCCCAGCGTGTCCATGTGCACCACGGTACTCCCGAGGATCTACAGGACCTTTTCGGCGGAGACAGCCCCTTCTCTGATTTCTTCACCCAGATTTTTGGCGGGATGGCCGGTGCCGGAGTGGGCACCGCTCCCGGTGGTTCGCCGCGACCCGGTGCCACCGGGACGCGTGCCCAACCTGGCGGATTCGAGTATCGCGTACGTCCCCAGCAGGGTCGAAATCTCAAGCAAGAAGTGGAAATCAGCCTGCGTGAAGCATACGAGGGCACCACAAGAATTCTCCAGAGGAACGGGCGGCGGCTGGAGGTGAAGATCCCTGCCGGCGCCCGCACAGGCACGCGCGTGCGGGTGGCCGGAGAGGGTGGCTCAGGCACGGGGGGTGGGGAGGCCGGCGACCTGTTCCTTCACGTCAGAGTGCGTCCTGATCCCCGGTTCGAGCGGCAAGGTGACGACTTGAGGGTGAAGGCACCGGTCGACCTCTACACGGCCGTGCTGGGGGGTGAGGCGGAGGTTCCGACCGTGACGGGGAGCGTAATGCTGACCATTCCCCCGGGGACCCAGAATGGACAGGTCTTCCGCCTGCAGGGCAAGGGAATGCCCGGGCTACGGAACCCGCAAGAACACGGGGATCTTTACGCTGAAGTTCAGGTGCGACTGCCAACGGATCTGTCCCCGCGTGAGCGCGAGCTGTTCGAAGAGCTTCGGACCATCTCGGGAGAGGCGGGCCAGTGATGAATCGGCGGAGACAGACCACCATTACCATCACGAAGGCAGCTCGGCGGGCAGGCGTGGAGGTTCAAGTAGTGAAGCACTGTATCGAGGTCGGCGTGATGCGGGAGGAGCTGACTGAGGAAGACCTACTCGAGTTGCGGCGCATCCGGCGTCTGCTGTCGCTGGGCATCAACCTGCAAGGCGCGGAGGTCATCTTGCGAATGAGGCGCCGAATCGAGGAGTTAGAGGCGGAGGTCGCTCGCCTTGAAAGGCGTCTTCGGCTCTGAGCTCCAAGACGATCGTGATCAACTGCTGGCGGCCGCTCTGAACGCAACATTCGGCGTCACCACAGGCGAGTTGCCAGCACGACGTGTTAGTTTCTGAATCCTCAGGTGCTAGATATGACAAAGCGTGCGAAGCTAAGCCGAGATAGAGCTGTGATTCTGGCCGTTATCATCACCCTGGTGGGTGCGACCTTGGGGTGCGGTCTATCGCGGGATGTCCTCCTCCTGAGCACACCCACGCCGAGTCCCCCGACACCACCACCGGCTCAGCCACCGCCGCAAGCCACCACGATACCCGAAGAACCGGTTGCTGTGCTGCAGTCGCAAGTGGAGGCAGTCTACGATCAAGCCGGAGCGGCCGTGGTCAATGTCACCAGCGTCACCTATGTCCACGATTTCTTCCTAAACCCGGTGCCTCAGGAAGGAACCGGATCTGGCTTCATCTACGACGATCTGGGCCATATCATCACCAATTACCACGTGGTGGAGAACGCTGAGGAGCTCTCCGTCACCCTGGCCGACGGTCGAACCTACCCGGCGGAGACGATCGGGCAAGATCCGACTAACGACCTGGCCGTGATCCGTATCCACGCCGAAGATCTACCTGAGCCAATTCCCCTCGGTGACTCCGATGACCTGCGGGTAGGTCGGTTCGTCGTCGCCATCGGAAATCCGTTTGGGTTGGAGGGAACTCTGACCGTGGGGGTCATCAGCTCCTTGGGACGCGTCATCCAGGGACCTGACGGTCGCTTCATCGGCGAGGTGATTCAGACGGACGCCGCCATCAACCCAGGTAACTCTGGGGGTCCCTTGCTGGACCTGAGTGGGCGGGTGATCGGCGTCAACTCGCAGATCGTGAGTCCCAGCGGGGCCAGCGCCGGGGTCGGGTTCGCTGTGCCTTCGAATACCGCGCGCCGGGTTGTCCCTGAGTTGATCGCTCACGGACGGTATCCGCATCCGTGGTTGGGCATCGAGGCCATCTCCCTGACCGAAGAGCGCGCTGAGATCTTCCGACAGGCAGGCATGGAGGAAATCGTAAACACCGGCGTCCTCGTTCTCCAGGTCGCGCGCGGTGGTCCTGCCGACGAGGCCGGCCTCAGGGGCGGAACCCAACTGGTGCGCATCGGCCGCTATCAGATCCCTCTCGGCGGGGATATCATCACGGCCATAGACGGCGAGTCAGTGGCAGACTTCCAGGATCTGACGATCTACCTGGACACCCAGACGCGAGTGGGGGAGACGGTCGCTGTGACAGTGATCCGCGACGGGCAGGAACGAGTCATCGACGTGACGTTGCAGGAACGGCCCGCCTAGCCGCCGGGATGGAGCGAAACGTCTGGTCTGCGCGGGATAGATCGACCTCAGTCACAGCGCTGCCTCATCCTCCCATCCCGTCTCGCGGACCGCCAGTCTCAGCAACCTGACGGCGTCAGCTACCTCAGTGACCAGCGGGTGACCACGCCATCTCTCCTCGACGATGTCCAGGGCATCGCGGTAATAGCTCAGTTGTTGCCGTGGTCCCCGGTTGAAGTGATGCCAGACCTCCGGTCCTTCTCGGCGCAAGTCGCGAGCGAAACTGTGAGCATTATGCAGGACATCCGCGGCCTTAACCGCCACTGCCTCACGGCTGGCCTGACGCAGTTTCTCCAGTGCTTCGCGCTTTCGTACTTCCCAGGCCCGTTTGTTTCCCTGAGCGTCTCGCTTCTGCTCCGACAGGGCGTCGACCATCGAGCTCACCTCCGGCCCAAATCGTCTCTCGATCTCGGCCAGCTCGTACCCCTGATCCTCGACGACATCGTGGAGCAGACCCGCGATGGCGATCTCAGTGGAAAACCCGTGGCGGAGCAAGATGACCGAGACGTGGATAGGATGGACAACGTACGGCAGCTGGCTGCCCTTCCGTCGTTGATCGAGATGGGCGACGGTCGCCACCTTCAACGCCTCTTCGTATGATGTAGAATACCCTTTCAGTCTGTCCATTAGTTGCCTGCGAATCCTTTCTCGCGGTTCGACAGTCTCCGCCGAAGATAACCGTGGTTAGCTGCCTTGACCGTGCCCCTAGTCCGGCGGGCCGGCCCGGTGCCCCGGAGGGCGCCGCGGATCATGCCCGTTCTCGGAGCCGTATGCTCAGGCCCGAGTGACGCTCGCTCACCTGATCGTTCTTCACAGCAATCCAGATCGCCTTGCGTGTGCCCACCAGCACCACCAGTTCTCTCGCTCGCGTGATCGCCGTGTAGAGGAGATTGCGCTGCAGCAGAAGGTAGTGCTGCGTCAGGATCGGCATCACCACAGCGGTGTACTCGCTACCCTGGCTCTTGTGGACGGAGACTGCGAAAGCATGTACCAGTTCGTCAAGCTCCAGCCAGTCGTAAACCACTGAGCGGCCGTCGATCCGGACTGCCATGGTCTGGTGAGTCGTGTCGATGCGGGTTACTCGCCCGATATCGCCGTTGTACACCTCTTTGTCATAGTTGTTCCGCGTCTGCATCACTTTATCGCCCACGCGAAAGACTCGACCTCCCACGCGCTTCTCCTGCTTGCCTGCAGCAGCCGGGTTAAGCGCCTTCTGCAGTTCCTCGTTGAGCCTAGAAACACCACATCTGCCCCGGTACATAGGCGCAATGACCTGCACGTCGTCCACAGGATCCAACTTGAACTTCCTCGGCACCCGCCTCTGGACGATGTCGACCAGAAGGGCAGCAGCTTCCTCAGGATCTTCCTGAGAGAAGAAGTAGAAATCGTCGAATTCGTTGAGCACGGGGAACTCTCCACGGTTGATGCGGTGTGCGTTGACCACAATACCGCTATCGGCGGCTTGGCGGAAGATCTCAGTCAGCTGAATCACTGTCACCCGTTGCGACCTGATGACGTCCCGTAGCACATCCCCCGCGCCGACCGAGGGGAGCTGGTCTACGTCACCCACAAAGAGCACGTGAGCCGCCGAATCAACTGCCTTAAGGAGTCGATTGGTCAGCAGGAGGTCGAGCATTGAGGCCTCATCCACAATGAGGCAGTCGACCCCTAACGGGTTTTCGGCATCCCGTTGGAACCCATGCTGAGGTGAATATTCGAGCAAGCGGTGGACCGTCTTGGCCGGACGGGATGTGGCCTCGGAGAGGCGCTTGGCAGCTCGGCCAGTGGGTGCGCAAAGCCCATATTTGCGCCTCATTGCTTCCAGCGCGCCGATAATGGTTCGTACCGTGACGGTCTTGCCTGTCCCGGGACCGCCCGTGAGCACCGTGACTTTGCTGCTCAGCGCCGTCCGCACAGCAAGTCGTTGTTCGGCGGAGAGCTCAATCGCGGAGTCCCGCGTAATCTGAGCCAACAACGCCTCCCAATCGACACTGCGGAACGGCGCAAGCCGGGTGCTCCTGTCCTCCACCAGCTCCCGCAGCCGATTCGTGACGCCGATCTCACCATAGTAGAACGGCGCCAGGTAGACGGCCTCCTCTTCGCGCAGAGCGGAAGCAGCTGCCTCGTCTAGCTCCGGATAGACCAGCGTTTCGCGCTCCACCACCTCCTCAGCATCGAGTCTTCCCAAAGCTTCCCTGATCAGCTCTGGTTCCACCTCCAGGAGGGGTACCGCTTCTTCTATCAGTTCGTCTTCGGGGACGTAGACGTGGCCTTGGTCGGCCAGCTGGCTCAGCGCGTAGGCAACGCCTGCCTCCACCCGGGAGGGCGCATCGTGCGGTAGGCCAAGATCCCGCGCTACCTTGTCAGCCGTCTTGAAACCCACACCCCAGATATCCCGGGCCAGCCGATAGGGGTCTTCCTGCACCACTTCCAGCGCATCATCGCCGTACGTCTTGTAGATCTTGACCGCCAGATTGGTGGAGACCCCGTGGGTCTGGAGGAACATCATCACCTCGCGGATGTGCTTCTGCTCTTCCCAGGCTGCCGCGACCGAGGCAGCGCGCTTCGGTCCGACTCCCAGTGCCTCCCGTAACCTCGCCGGTTCTACATCGAGGACTCGCAGCGTGTCCACGCCGAAACGCTGCACGATACGTTTGGCCGTAACCGGTCCAACTCCCTTGATCATCCCTGAGCCCAGGTAGGCCTTGATACCCTCAACGGTTGCTGGCAGAACCTGCTTGCACCATTCCGCCTGGAATTGAAGACCGTACTGAGGATGCGTCGTCCAGCGCCCCTCTAGCTGAAGGCTCTCGCCGGGCTGGACCTCGGGGAGGTTCCCCACGACAGTGACCAGATCAGAGCGCGTGTTCACGCTGAGGCGGACGACGGAGTACCCGTTCTCCTCATTGTAATACGTGATGCGCTCGACCGCACCCTCAAGTTGCTCGGTCATGACAGGAGGATTCTAGCAGAAATGGAGAGCTGGAGCAACAGACGGAGCTGAGGGCAGAGCGGGCAGGGGCAGGTACCGCGCAGCATACGGGCCTGAACCGTCGTGTGCCAGGCACCGCCCAGCGCAGACGACACGCTGATAGTCGAACACGGCCTGGTTGCCGATTCTGGGAGGAGGCCTGGGGATGGACAGACCATCTCCCTTACGAGTTTTCCAGGGCGGAGTCGACCAACTCCTGCTTGAGGGTCCACAGCTGTTCTGTGAGCGAGACGTGATAGATGTGCGGACTGATGAGCCGCTTGACCCCGGGATCCAGCCGCCCGATGTCGGCGTCACGAAGTTCGCGCATGTCATCGATGGAGGGTAGATCGTAGACCAGCTTCCCTTCGTCTAGCACATCGACAAGGAGGGGCTCGATCTCGTGTATGTCGTCTTGAGTGAGCGTTCGACACACGCCGTGCTCGGTTGGGTGGTGGAGCATCACCTCCTCCATCTCACCGGGGTCCTCGTCGTCGAGGCTCAGGAGATCCGCCGTCGCTTTCCCTCTTCTGTCGTAGATGCGCCACACGTGTTTGTGCCCGGGGTTGGGCGTCTTGGCGGCTGACTCCGAGACCTTGATGGCCGGGATCCACTCGCCATGGTCACAGATGGCGACCAGCTTGTAGACTCCACCCAGAGCCGGCTCGCCCCAGGACGTGATCAGTCGTGTCCCCACCCCGTACGTCAATCGCGAGATCAGATGCTCGGGATCGACGTCGTAGCGCGGTGCTTCCTCCTGGACTTGGGTGATGATCTGCCAGATGCTGAGCTCGTCCAGGTTGCTTGAGAGCACGATGGACGTATCGGGAAAGCCTGCTTCATCCAGCATCCTTGCGGCCTGGATGCTCAGGTAGGCGAGATCACCGGAGTCCAGGCGAATACCGATCGGCTCGTGGCCTCGGCGTCGCAGCCCCTCGAAGACCTTGATGGCATTGGGGATCCCGCTCTCCAATGTGTCGATGGTGTCCACGAGGAGCAGACAGTCATCTGGGTAGACATCGGCGTAGGCCTGAAACGCGGCCAGTTCACCCTCGCCGAGACCCATGAAGACCTGCACCATACTGTGGGCGTGAGTCCCCTTAGGCGGGTACCCAAGAACGGCCGAGGCTCCGACGTTGGAGGTGAAGTCGGCCCCGCCGATGAGGGCGGCTCGAGCGCCAGCATTCGCCCCCTTCTCGTGCGCGCGCCGCAGACCGAACTCCAGCACCAACCGCCCCTGAGTGCTACCGTGGATCCGCGAGGCCTTCGTGGCGATGAGTGTCTGGTAGTTGAGATGGTTCAGAAGTGATGTCTCGAGAACCTGGGCCATTGCCAGGGGGCCCTGCACCACAGTAAGAGGAACGTTAGGGTGGACCACGCGCCCCTCCGGGATGGCCCGCATCGTCAGGCCCGAAAACGAACCGTTGCGCCGCAGCCAGTCCAGGAAGTCATCTTCGAAAAGACGCTTGCCAGTCCGACCGGTCTGCTGCGACAGATAATCGACCTCTCGCTCCCCAAATCGAGCCCATTCCATCCAATCGAGTAGCCATTCCAGTCCGGCGTTGACGCAGTAGCCGGCTTCGTGCCCGTCGTAGGCAGGGTAGTTGCGAAAGAAGTGATCGAACTGAACCTGCTTGTCATAAAGGCCCGTGCGGTAATAGAGGTGGGCCATCGTAAGCTGGTACTGATCGGTGAACAGGATTCCCTCAGCCATCGACCTGTCTGATTGCTTCATATTACCACCCCCAGCGCTACTCTCCTGACGAGGTTGAACACCCAGAATACATCAGGCTTTCCAGAAGTCAAGGCCTCGGTTCGCTAGAGCATGGCTTCATCGTTTCAAGCCTGAGATGACCGGCACTCTGGTCGAGATACCCGCGGGTCTGCACTGACGTCTACCAGGAGTTCTTACCTGGCGCTGGTGTGATTCTGGCCAAGGCACGCGCGGCTCGACACCCAGAATGGCAATACCCTCTCGAGAGAGGAGCCCAGCAGGGGGCAGAGACCGCGGCACGATGGAAGTCGAGAGTGCGGCAGAACCCATGCCGACACGATTCGGCCGCGAGCGCTCCCACCCCTCTCCCCCTGGGGGGAGAGGTTGGGTGAGGGGGGGTATTGTCTCATTGAGCTGATCCCGAGGGCCTCACTCGCTCCCACCCCTCTCCCCCCTGGGGGAGAGGTTGGGTGAGGGGGGGGTAGTGTCTCATCCAGCTGATTCCGTGGGCCTCACTCGCTCCCATCTTTCGGTGCCGAGGGGAGAGACTCCGCTGGAGCGGGTTGGGCCGCGAGTGAGGAATCCGCGCCTGTCGTCGCTGCCATCGGTCCCGCTCGCTCCTACCCCTCTCCCCCCTGGGGGAGAGGTTGGGTGAGGGGGTATTGTCTCACCCGGCTATTCCCGTCGAACTCCCTTGCTAACCTGACCACCGCTTCACCAGAATTCTCGATTCCTCCGTTGACGCCGACACGGTCGGGTGCTATAATCTCAACCTCAGCAGCCTGAGCGATGAGAGTTCCGGGTCCGGGGTGCGTGTCGCGCCCCCATCCTTCTCGCACCAGAAGCCAATGTGCCGGGCGAAGGGCCAGGACTCTCCGGTCTCCAAGGGCGGAAGATGGCGGAACTCCGAGAGAGTCTAATCCCCACGTCTCACCTGTGGCAAGAGCGCAATCGACCTCCATCGCGGCGCATGATTCCGTACAGTAGACAGACAGAACAAACGCGGTTATAATAGCGAAGTACTTATACTTTATTAGCTAGATCGACAACCAGATGGGATCTGCAGAACCGTCGGCTCGACATATCCGCATCACCGGCGTCGTCCAGGGGGTTGGCTTCCGCCCCTTCGTGTACAACCTGGCCGTAGGGCTGAACGTGCGAGGATGGGTGCTGAACAGCTCGTCGGGGGTGGAGATCGCGGCCATCGGATCCAACGGCGTTCTTGAGACCTTTGTAGACCGCCTGGTGTCCGATGCGCCCCCTCTTGCCCGTATCGACGACGTCAGCGTAAACGACATCGCGCCATCGAGCGTGGAGCTCCCCATCTCCGAGGGTTTCGCCATACGCCATTCGGAGGCGAAGCCCGGCGACTTCCAGCCGATTTCTCCAGACATCGCCGTCTGCGACGACTGTCTG
>SKLM01000081.1 GCA_007123205.1 Thermoflexales bacterium | reverse complement strand
GGCTGATCAAGCCATCCTTTACGGCCCCATTGCCGGCGCTGTCGAATGGGTAGGGGATAACCTCGGCGTGCTGAATCACGTAGTCATACCGGTTCATCTGATCGAGCAGCATGCGTTCGTTATACCCCTCGACCGGGTCGTGGTCGCCGACCAGAGACGTGTTGTCCAGCCGGGTGAAGCCGTTGACGATCAGGACCGGAACGGGATCCCCCACCCGGGCTGCCAACGTCTCGGTGGCGAAAGACTCGCCACCCTGGTTGATGGCCGTGACCCGCACATAGATGAGCTCACCCTCCGGCAGGCCGCTGAGGGTCACGCTGGTGCCGCCGGCGACCAGCTGGCCGTCGGACCAACCGATGCCATTCCGGCTGGTATAGACCCGATACCCGGTCGGCGCGTCCCCCAGCAGACCCTGGGTATCGGTTGGCGAGGGCTCCCAGGCGACATGTACCGCTCCGTCGCCCACGTTCTGCACGCGCAGCCCGGTCGGCGGCTCGGGCAGCAGGGGCAGGGGAAGAGCCACTCTGTCCCGCTGCTCGAAGTAGCGCACGATCCCCTTGTACACCGCCCGAGCGGCGAGCAGGTTGAACTGAGGATCCTTCAGGGCATCGGCGTCCTGCGGGTGGTCGTGAAAGGCGATCTCGATCAGCGCCCCGGGCATCCGGGCGGATGGGTCGGGGTCCCACAGTTCGCGCAGCTCTCCGAAGTTCGCCAGCTTCGCCCCGCGGTCGACCCAGTGAGGATCCCAACCGACTCGGATGTCGTGGATCAGCTGAGAGTGGATGGCGTTCCGCAGCTCGAGGCTCCCCTCGGTGCGGGGGTTTCCCAGACCATTGTGGGCATAGGTCTCCGTACCGCGGATCGTCTCGTTCCAGCCGCTCCAACCATTCGTATGCCACGAGACAAAGACGGCGTCGTCCCCTGTGCCCCAGTGCTCCCAGCGGGCGTAAGCCGGCCGGGCGACGATGTCGTTGGGAGCGGGCGACATGCCCATCTTCTGCGTGTAGTAATAAGATGCGACCTCCCACCAGGGCTTGTTCGGCGCATGACTTGCTCCGCTGGCGATGCCGCTCAGGCCGTCGAAGGTGCCGCCACCAAACCGGACGGAGTCGGCGATCACCGCCTTGCCCGGGTCGTTCGAATGATTGGTCAGGGTGACGGCTGCCTCCTGGTTGGCCAGGAACCCGTAGGTGCCCAGGTAGTGCCAGGTGTTGCCGTGGGTCCGCTGGTCGAGGAGCACGGCGGTGTCCCCTCCGGCGTGGTGGACGATGTAATGGGCCTCACGCGGTCGGTTGGAGCCCGGGCGGTACCAGACGTACACGGGATACCGACCCTCCACAGGCAGCGTGGCTCGCCACGTGGCCGTCGCCGTGGGCGGTCCGCTGACGGTCTGCGCCCAGCGGTAGCTGGTCCCCCTGTAGCCGGTCCCCGTCTCGCTGGTGGTCACCCAGTGGCCCGTCTCGTCGTAGCCCGTGCCGGGGGCCAGGGCATCGTTGACCACGATCATCTCCGCCGCGTTCATACCGCGCTCGCGGGCGGGCCAGACCGCGGCGCCCGCGTTCCACAGATACTGGATCAGGTACTGGTTCACCGCCTCCGCGGTCTTATGATCCTCGATGATGGGCCCGGGGTAGGAGGGGTGATTGGGATAGGGGGGACGTTGAGTTCTCCATCGGCCGTGCCTCCACCACCATCCGTGCCCGGCGCTCACATAGATGGTCTTACCGCTCAGCGCCCCCGTGGGCTGACCCTGACCGGGCAGGGGCGCCTGTTGGGGTTCAAGAGCCATGGGCGCGGACAGTGCTGGGATGGGCTCCTTGCGCGGGACCACGACCTCGGGCAGGAAGTCCGCCAGGGGCAGGAAGGCGCCCTCGGGACCCCGGATCTTGATCCGCAGGTCGTGCCAGTCCAAAGGGTGCAGGGTAGCACCCAGTTGGTTGACGATGATCTCGAAGGTATCGTGGTTCAGGGCGGGCAGCGCATCCAACGGCATCTCCAGATGGATGATCACAGCCCCCTCCGGATCTTCAAGGACCGCGGCCAGCGTCGTCCCGGCAGGAAGGGCGGAGTGCAACCCGCGCTCCGCTTCCTCTGCCGTAGGACCGCGGAGAAGCGCGGCCACGAGTTCCTCCGCCCATACGATTCCCAGCTCGCTGGCGGTTATGTCGGTCTCTCGATCCACCGCCACGGGGCCCTGGGGCGACCAGAGGATGACGTAGCCTGGGAGGGTCAGCTCATCAGCGCCCACCTCTCGACCTACCGATAGCAGGAGGACCACTACTGCCGCCGCAAGGAGCAACAGTCTGTGCGGGCATCTTGGTCCCATCTTGAGATACCTCCTCCGGGCCGTCCGGCTTGGCTGCGTAAGCCAGCCGAGTCCCCTCATCGATGCCGCTGAGTGTGCCCAGCTGGGCCCCGGTCCGCCCAATCCAGCAAGCTCTCCAGAGGCCGGGTGTTCAGGATGTCTCCAGCTGCGGCCCAACCACGCTGCGCCGTCGCCACCCCGAATTCCAGAAGCTGGAAGTCCCCCGCAGCGTGCGCGTCCGAGCTGATCACGAGCCCCACCCCCATCTCGATCGCGCGCCTCACGTGCACGTCCTTGAGGTCGAGTCGCGCGGGATGTGCGTTGACCTCGAGAGCTGTGCCCGTCGCGGCTGCAGCGGCGAAGACGGCCTCCAGCTCCAGGTCGCCCGGCTCCCGCTCGCCGATCAGCCGCCCTGTGGGATGGGCGATGATGTCTACGTGGGGGTTCTCAATGGCCGCCACCATTCGCGTCGTGAGTTGATCTCGGCTCTGACGCAGTCCGCTGTGGACGGCGGCGACCACCAGGTCGAGCCCAGCCAGCGCTTCGTCCGGCAGATCAAGGCTTCCATTGCCTCGCACTTCGACCTCTACCCCCGCCAGTAGGCGGAAGCCGCCGCCCAACTGCCGGTTGACCGCCGCGATCTCGGCTTGCTGTTCCTGCAGATCGGAGACAGTCAGCCCGCCGGTCACGCCGAGACCATGGGAATGATCCGTCACCAGTGCGTATTCGAGTCCGTAGGCTTGCGCGCTCTCTGCCATCTCCAGAAGCGTGTGGTGTCCATCTGACCGCGTAGTGTGGAACTGCAGATCCCCTCGCAGATCCCGGAGCTTCACCAGGTCCGGCAGGGAGCCGGCCAGGGCCGCCTCCACCTCACCCCGATCCTCGCGCAGCTCTGGGGGGATGAAAGGCAGTCCCAGGGTCTCGTAGACCTCTGCCTCGGTGCCGCACAGGATCTCGCTCCCGTCCTCCCGCTTGAGCGCGTACTCACTCAGCGAGAGCCCGCGATCCAGGGCCAGCCCTCGTAGCCGGATGTTGTGTGCCTTGCTGCCGGTGAAGTAGACTAGCGCTGTGCCCCAGCGGGCCGGCTCGAGCACGCGGAGATCCACCTGAAACCCCTGATGCGTGCGGATGGAGGTCTTCGTCGGGCCGCTGAGAAGCACCTCCTCCACTTGAGGCAGCTGACGAAAACGGCTCATCACCGATTCGGGGTCGGAGGAGGCCACCAACAGATCGAGGTCGCCGATCGTTTCCCTCATACGCCGCAGGCTGCCGGCCGGCGCGGCCTGGCGCACGCCCTTTGTCTCCCGCAGGGCGGCCAGCATGTCCCGTGCCAGGGGCCAGGCATCACCCATCCGCGTGCGGCCGGTGCGACGCTTCAGGGCGTCGATGCCGGCCAGGATGTTCTGCTCAGTCTTGGGGCCGAGGCCGCTGAGATCGCGCACCCGTCCGGCCTCGGCGGCTCGTTCCAGAGCCTCGATGGACTCCAGCCCCAGTTCCTTCCACAAGCGGGCCGCCGTCTTCGGCCCGATTCCCGTGATCTGAAGCATCGCGACGACTCCCTCGGGAATCTGCGCACGCAGTTGCTGATAGGCCTCCAGTTGGCCCGTGCGCATCAGTTCATCGATCTTGGCTGCCAGGGTGGCACCGATGCCGGGTATGGACTCCAGCTCACCCCGACTCCAGATCTCCTGAAGCGGTTGCCCCAGAGCAGCCACGTTCTCCGCGGCGCGGCGGTACGCCCGGACCCGGTGGTACCCGGCACCCTGGATGTCCAGCATGTCAGCCATAGCATCGAAGATCTCACCCACCTGCCGGTTGTTCACGCATGCTCCTTGTGTCCACCAGAGTCCCCCAGGCCGATTCGGCGTTGAGCCATCAAGCCGCGCTTAGGATAGGACCCATTATACAAGCATCGCGGATGCTTGACAACGATCTGACCCCATTGATAGCATAGGGTGCGTGTGAGGAAGGAGCCACGTCGCTACTCAGTTCTATGCCAGACAGTGGGTCACTGTGATCATTTGCAGACAGCTCCCTATCGCTTATAATGTCCGCGACCCGGAGCTGAGTCGTGGTGAGAGCTGGGCCCCGGCAGACCGGTCTCTTGAGCATCGATGGTTGCCCTTGGGCGTAGGCAGATACGGCAGCAAGAGGGGCACTCGCTCGTGGAGACGGCGGCGAGCGGCAGCTGTTGACGGTAAGGGCTTAGATTCCGATCTGCGGTTTCATACCCTCCGAGCGGAGAGTTATGGTAGCGGTTTAGGTGGAGAGAGCCCAGGCGCGCCCAGATTGGCCGCTCTGTTGCCTGGGGAGTCTATGAGGCGTGAGTGGAGTCTGTCACTGATGAAGAACGGCGAGGTAGCGTGCATCAGCGGTCGATGATGATCGCGCGATTGGAGCGTGAGTTGAAAGCCAGGTTCCTGGCGCTGTATCAGCTTCTCCGAAACCGGTACCTACCCAGGATGATCATCCTGGGTGCTGTCGTCGGACTCTTGGGGGGCCTTGCAGCGGCGGGGTTTGCTTACCTGATACTCGGGGTCAAATACGTCTTCTTTGGTGCCTCATCAATCGCAGTCTTTCTTGACAGTGTGCGCGCACAACCCTGGCCATATCGGTTAGTTGCTCCTGCTCTTGGCGGGCTTCTGGTCGGGCCCATTGTCACCTATGTCGCTAGAGAGGTGTACGGGCAGGGTGTCCCGAACGTGATACAGGCAATCGGTCTACGTGGGGGGGCAATCCGGTTTCGCGTAGCTCCCCTGACGGCGCTGGCCTCGGCTATCTGCATAGGCTCCGGAGGGTCCGCGGGCCGTCTGGGGCCGATCGTCGAGATCGGTTCCACGCTTGGTTCCAGCGTGGCACGCTACTTCGAGCTCCCAACTGAGCAAGTGAAGATCCTACTGACAGCTGGGGCAGCGGCGGGCATCGGGGGAACATTCAACGCGCCTCTGGCCGGGATCATCTTTGGCCTCGAGGTGCTGCTGAAGAGGATCGACTTGTGGGGTCTGGCGTCGATTGGGGTGGCCGCGGTGGTTGGGACAGCCGTGGGCAATGTGGCCCTTGGCCGGACGGCTCCCGTCTTCGACATCCACCCCTATCAGATCCTGAACTACCGGGAGCTTGTATTCTATGTCGGCCTCGGGATCGCCGGCGCAGGCGTGGCGCTGGTGTACAGCAATGCGCTGTATGGAATGGAGTACCTTTTCAAGGCAGTGTTCGCCCAGCGCGCGTTGAGGGCTGCGTTCGGGGGGCTGCTGCTGGGCGCGGTGGCTTTGGCCTACCCGCAGATTCAGGCCACGGGCTACCCGACGGTGGGGCAGGCGCTTCAGGGGCGACTTCCTCTACAACTGATGCTTGCTCTGATGGCCGCTAAGATCCTTGCTACCTCCTTGACACTGGGAAGCGGTGGATCGGGCGGAGTCTTCGGCCCAGCAGTATTCGTGGGTGCCATGATGGGGGGCGCCTACGGCGGGATTGTCAACGCGCTCTTCCCCGGGGCGACTGGGCCGGCCTATTCCTATGCCATCGTAGGCTTGGCGTCGGTCTTTGCTGGCGCCGCGCACGCTCCGCTGGCCTCAAGCGTCATACTCTATGAGTTAACAGGCGATGGGAATGTGCTCGTACCGGCTATGTGCGCTTGCATCGTTGCGTCAGTTCTCGCGGCACGCCTTCAGGAAGGGAGTATCTTCACCAGGAAACTCATCAAGAGGGGTGTGGATATCGAGGGACTCCAGCAGCAGAGACTGGTCTCCATAGAGCTGGAAGTTGAAGCTGGGTCGGACTTCGACGGAGAGGAAGTCGGCGATCTTGATCTACCGCCGGCATGTCTTCTGACACACTGCACCAACGGCAGAGATGAGTGCATCCTTCACAGGCGTACTTCCCTCGAGGCGGATATGACCATCACGGCGGTGATCCCCGTCGACGATTTTCAGGGGCTGGCGGCGTTACAGCGCCGGTGCAAGGCACGCCAGGGAAAGAAGGGGAGGGACAGATGCTGCGAGCGGTAACGTTCGATTTCTGGGGTACGCTGTACCAGGACGTCGATGTCGGTAACGAGCGTCTGGGCCTGGTGAGTGACATGCTTGAGCGGTACGGGCAAGCTCGTCCTCGCGTCGAGCTGGAAGCTGGCTTCAGCCACGTGATGTCAGTTTGGGACCAGGTCTGGAGGGAGGAACAGCGCTCCCTCTCCATTGAGCGGGCCCTCAATGAGGTGCTGGGGCACGTGGGCGCTTCTCTTCCCAATGAGGCCAAAGAGACACTGGGCCGTTCGATCGAGAGCGTGTACCTGGAGACCGACGGACCCAAACCCGTTCCTGGTGTGAGGGACGTGCTCCCCGGAATTGCCCAGCGCTATCGGCTGGGGCTCATCTCCGATACGGGACTCACTCCGGGGCGCGTGCTGCGGGAGGTGATGCGGCGCGACGGGCTGCTGTCCCACTTCGAGGTGCTGACCTTCTCCGACGAGGTAGGAAGGGCCAAGCCACAGCCCCAGCCTTTCTTGAGCACGCTTGCAGGGCTCGATGCCTCGCCCGGCGAGGCGGCCCACATCGGCGATCTTCCGGAGACAGACCTGCGCGGCGCCCGGAATGTCGGGATGAAAGCGGTCCTGTTTTTGGGCGTCAGTAAGCGGGAGGATGGGCGGTCCCTGGCCGACGCGGTCTTCTCGCACTACAGTGAGCTTCAGCAATTGTTGGAAGAACTGCCGTGAGCATCTACGAGTATGTGGGCAATCCGCATGCGCACACCAGTTACTCCGATGGCGCGGGTCTTCACGCCCAGGTGGCCGAGGCGGCAGCCCGTGCTGGGCTCGACTTCGTGATCGTCACCGATCATAACCTCTGGGTCGATGGAGTTGAGGGGTACTACGGCCGAGTCCTGCTCCTGGTGGGAGAGGAAATCCACGACGTCCGTCGTCGGCCCCAGGGCAGCCACCTCCTGGCGTACCGTACCGGGGGCGAGCTGGCCCCGCGCGCTTCGAATCCTCAGGCCCTGGTGGACGAAGTCAACCGCCGGGGAGGGTTCTGCTATCTGGCTCATCCTTTCGAGCTGGGCAGCTCGGTTCATCGACAGTTGAGTCACGTACTGCCGGGAGAGGATGGAACCTTCCCGTGGAGGGATTGGGACGTCGAGGGTTACACAGGGATCGAGCTCTGGAACTACATGTCCGAGTTCAAAGGCCTCTTGCGTAACAGAATGGCTGCTCTGGTTCACGCCTATTGGCCCAGCGCTGGCATCCGCGGCCCCTACCGGGCCGCACTGCAGAAGTGGGATGAGCTGCTGGCCGAGGGGAGAGAGATCGCGGTGATCGGTGGGGCTGATGCCCACGGCAAGGCCTATTCCCTGGGGCCCGTAACCAGAGAGGTGTTCCCCTACGAGCACCTCTTCCGCTGTGTCAACACTCACGTTCTCACTTCCCGGCCGTTCATCGGGGATCCGGCGTACGACAGGGCGTTGATCTACGAGGGGCTCCGGGCCGGCAGAACCTGGGTCGGTTATGATCTCCCCGACTCCACAGCCGGCTTCCGCTTCCGTGCCCACAGCGGGGCGAATGAAGCCCTGATGGGCGGCGCGTTGGTGCGGACCGGAGCCGTTGTACTTGAGGTGCAGATGCCGAAACCTGCTGATACCCGTCTCCTTCGTCAGGGGAAGGTCGTCGCTCGTTCCCAGGGCCGCTACCTCAAGTATACCACCGCGGTCCCCGGTCCCTATCGCGTGGAAGTGTACCGCCGTTACCGCCTGCAGCGTCGGGGTTGGATCTTCAGCAGCCCGATCTACGTGAAGTAGGCCACCTGTTGCTGCGGAGTGGGATCTCGATGGGCCAAGTCTGCCGACAATGGCGCCATTCTGCGTCCGTCACAGGGTCATAAAGGCGTTGCCGTGTTTGACCCTCTAGAACAAATGTGCTATACTGTCGCCGTCTCACAGTCGCCTAATGGCCAGGTAGGCGTCATGCGACAGGTGATGGGGTGGGGCGCGTGTCCC
Organism: Thermoflexales bacterium; assembly: GCA_007123205.1. Taxonomy (GTDB): domain Bacteria; phylum Chloroflexota; class Anaerolineae; order B4-G1; family B4-G1; genus SKLM01. Next base: position 520 of record SKLM01000081.1, on the reverse strand, counting down.
GCCGATAGTTTGGGGGAGAGTTGATGGCGAAACAGGCGTATACCGAGGAAGACATCAAGGTCCTGGACTACCCGGAGAATATCCAGCGCAGGCCTGGAATGTACGTAGGGGGACGGGGCCACACAGCTCTACACCAACTGGCCATCGAGGTGATCGACAACAGCGTCGATGAAGCACTGATGGGCCACTGCGACACCATTGAAGTGGTCATTAGAAAGGACGGGAGCATCGCCATTTCCGACAATGGGCGTGGGATTCCGGTGGGCATCCATCCGGAGAAGGACAAGCCTACGATGGAGTTGGCCTTTACGGAGCTCCACGCTGGCGGCAAGTTCGAGGAGGGAAGCTACTCGACGTCGGGTGGGCTCCACGGCGTCGGGATCAAGGCCACCAATGCCCTCTCCGAATGGCTGGTGGTCACAGTGCATCGCGATGGGGTCCGCTATCAGCAGACTCACAAACGGGGCCTGCCGGTGACTCCGGTCAATATCCTGGCGCCGAAGGGCGACGAGATCATCGG
>SKLM01000445.1 GCA_007123205.1 Thermoflexales bacterium | reverse complement strand
TTGGCCGGGGCGCCCGAGAGGGGCTGAACGTTGACGTAGATCTGGTCGGCTGGGATGGTGCTGGTCTCGAACGCCTCGGCACAGCGGCGTCGAGCCAGGGCTTCAATAACGTCAACATACTCCGCGCCCCGGTAGTGGCGCCTATCACCGTAGCGATTGTAGTGCGCCAGGTGGTGCTCGTAGTCGAGTATCTCCTCCTCGTTCAACCAGCGAGTCTCCGGATTCGGATAGCCCTCGGCGTAGACGTTCATGAACTCCGAAGCCAGCGCCTCTCGCACAGCACCGGGCGCCCCGCTCTCCGAGGGGATCATGTTCAGCTTCCGAACCTGGCGTTCCTTCTCGAGCTCGATCAAGTGAGCGACGGCGGGATCCAGGTCACTCAGTTCAGTCCGAAAGAGAAAATCATCGCGTGATGCCATAGACACCTCCCTCTGCGACGCGACCATCAGAATATTGCCCGCATTCTACCCCCCCACATCGAGCTGTCAAGATCAGGATGGCCGGTCTCCACGGATGGATCGCCACGGGGGACGGGGGCCTCCTCCGGGCTGCATCAGGACCGGGTAGTAGCGGTCGCAGCGGGGGCCGTGGGCACCAGAGAAGCCAGATGGGCTCTGGCCGGGGGGCGAGGAGGTTGACTTCTGCCCGCCGGTATTGTACAATGGCCGCAAACCATAAGCAGAACGCCCTGGGATGCAGGGGAGAGGACGCTTCTAGGCGGACACCGAAGGGGCAACTCGCAGCGACTGGCTGATCGCTTCGACGAAACTCTCAGGTTCAAGGACCCTGCATCTCGGCACTCTGGAGAATCCTGGTAGGCGCATAGGAAACACGCCGAAGCTCTGGTCTACTCATCGGAGCGGGTATTTGCCGGTGTCGCGCCCAGGATACCGAAGGGGCAATCCCACTGGTCGCGTGGGGGGAATCTCTCAGGTGGAAGACAGAGGACGTCCAGCCTAGGAGGCTTGTGCGTCCTTTTTCGGTAGATTGGCGCCCTGAGACCCAATCCGTGTCTGGCAGACTGGCAGGGCGCACATTGGGGTCCCCCTGTCCTCAAGCCGGGCTCAGCCGATCTACCAGTCCGCTGTGTCACATCATCCCTAATCCACTCAACAGGAGGTAAACGATGTACAGGAAGCTCTTCACCCCGGGACCGACTCACGTCCGAGAGAGGATCCTAGAGGCCCAGGCGGCCCCGATGATCCACCACCGGTCGAAGGAGTACTCCGACCTGCACGAGGACGTCGTATCGAAGCTCAAGCGACTCCTCTACACCGAGCAGCGGGTCTATCTCTACACCTCGTCCTCGACGGGCGTGATGGAAGGGTCGATCCGGCAGGCCACCAACAAGAAGATCCTCAACACGATCTGCGGTGCCTTCTCTCTGCGCTGGCACGAGATATGTGTGGCCAACGGAATCCCGTGTGAGAAGGTGGAGGTCGAGTGGGGCGAGGCCATCACCCCGGACATCGTCGATGCGGCCCTGTCCAGCGGTGACTTTGACGCGATGACCGTCGTCTTCAACGAGACTTCAACCGGATTGTTGAACCCCCTGGCGGAGCTCAGCGAGTTTGTCCACGAGAACTACCCTGACGTCCTGATCCTGGTCGATGCCGTCAGCGGCATGGCGGGGGCCAAGCTCGAGTTCGATGCCTGGGGCTTGGACGTCGCTCTGGCGGGGGTGCAGAAGTGCTTTGCCCTCCCCGCGGGACTCACCATCTGCGCCGTCAGTGATCGGGCCCGCGAGCGCGCTCTGGACATCCCGAATAAGGGCTACTACTTCACCTATCAGCAGATGGACAAGAAGTACGAGAAGCATCAGACCCCGTCCACTCCCTGCATCAGCCTCATCGAGGCTTTGCAGGCTCAGTTGGATGACATATTCACCCTGGGTCTCGAGAAGCGCTGGGAACGCCACGGGGAGATGGCGGCTTACGTTCAGGACTGGGCCCGTGAGCACTTCGAGCTGTTCGCCGACGAGCGGTATCTTTCGCCTACGCTCACGAATGTGAAGAACAGCCGGGGCATCAGTGTCGCAGACCTCAACCAAGAGCTGGCGAAACGTGGAGCGCAGCTCTCCAACGGATACGGCCCTCTGAAGGAGCAGTGCTTCCGGATTGCGCACATGGGTGATCTGACCCTGGACGACGTCAAATGGCTCACCCAGCAGATTGAGGACATCTTGGAGCTGTAGTGTCGGCGGATCAGCAGCGGGAGAGCCGATAGGTCGGCATCAGCCGCAGCCTGGTTCGGACGCCACTCAATCAACCCGTCATTCTACCAGCATAAGGAGAGGTCAACATGAAGGTGCTCATCTGCGATCCTGTAGATCCCAAGGCCATCGCCGCTATGCGGGAGGCGGACATCGACGTCGACGTCAACGATGACGTCACACCGGAAGGGCTGGAGGAGATCATACCCGAGTACGAAGCCATGGTGGTGCGCAGCCGCACCACGGCTCGCGAGCCGCTGATCGACAAAGCAACCAATCTGAAGGCGATCATCCGAGCCGGCGTCGGTTTGGACAACATCGACGTCGAGTACGCCGAATCCAAAGGAATCGAGGTGCGTAACACGCCGGCCGCATCATCAAACGCGGTCGCCGAGCTCGCCATCGGATACCTCTTCGCTCTGGCCCGTCCCATCGTCCAGGCCACGAACTCGATGAAGGGGGGCAAGTGGGAGAAGAAGCAGCTCACGGGCACCGAGTTGGCGGGCAAGACCCTGGGCCTGATCGGGTTTGGCCGCATCGGGAGCCTGGTAGGGAGCAAGGCCAACTCACTGGGCATGGAGGTGCTGTTCTACCGGCGCACCGACGTCGAGGTCGACTTCGCCACCCAGGTATCCCTGGATGAGGTCCTGGAACGCTCTGACTACCTGTCCCTCCATCTGCCGCACACGCCGGCCACCCACTACATCATCGACGCCAACGCGTTTGCCAAGATGAAGGACGGCGTCAAGATCATCAACTGCGCCCGGGGCGGAACGGTCGATGAGGATGCCCTGTACGAAGCCATCAAGAGCGGCAAGGTGGCCGGCGCGGCCTTGGATGTCTTCGAGGATGAGAAGGAAGACCGCGGTCGGAAGCTGATGGAGTTGCCCGAGGTCATCGGGTCGCCGCACATCGGCGCAGGAACCGTCGAGGCGAAGGACCGCGTGGGGCAGGAGACAGCCCGCATCGCCATCGAAATCGCGGAGCGTTCGTAGAGAGGACCGGGCGAGGGAGGCCGAATGGCCTCCCTCGCTATCCGCCTCGCACTCCGCGGAGATAATCGCGCCATTGAGGAGGCTGTATGGCAATCATCAGATCGTTCCGAGGTACCCGATATAACCCAGAGAGAATCGATGACCTCTCAGCGGTCATCAGCCAGCCCTACGACCGCGTGCGTCACGGGCTCCAGGACCAGTACTATGAGCAGAGCCCCCATAACATCGTACGCGTCATAAAGGGGAAAGAGAAGCCGGGAGATGACGCCCAGGAGAACGTCTACACCCGCGCCAGGTCCTTCTACGAGTCCTGGCTCCAGGAGGGCATCCTGATGCGTGAGGACACGCCGGCGTTGTACGTCCTGCGTCAGAGCTTCACCTTACCCGATGGGACGCAGAGGACTCGCCAGGGATTGGTCGCCGCTCTGGAGCTCGTTCCCTTCGATGAGGGGACGGTGCTGCCCCACGAACGGACCCACTCCGGCCCAAAAGTGGATCGTCTCAACCTGATGCGCGCTACCGAGGTCAACTTCGGGCACATCTTCATGCTGTACCCAGGGAACGGCATCAACGATCTTCTGGACACGGCAGTGGAGAACACCCCTGGGTTGGAGGCACGGGAGCTATTCGAGAACGAGGTCCTGCAGCAGTTCTGGGCGGTGACAGATCCCGACATCATCGAGGCGGTAGAGGAGGCGATGGCGCCGAAGCGGAAGCTCATCATCGCCGACGGTCATCATCGGTACGAGACCGCCCTGAACTACCGGGACGAGATGCGGGGGACCCACCCTGACGCGCCAGCCAGCGTCGGCTTCAACTACCGCATGGTCACGTTCGTGAGCATGGAAGACCCGGGTCTCGTCATCCTGCCTACGCATCGCCTGATCCATTCCTACGGCAGTATGACCGCGGAGGAGATCATCGATGAAGCCGCAACCTATTTCCGCATCATCCCCGTGGATGGGCCCGAGGAGCTAGCGCAGATGATGGACCAGGCATCCCCGGAGCATCCCCGCATCGGGCTGTACGCTCATCCCGAGGGGGTCGACGGGCCCGGCTCATGCACGCTGCTGGAGCTTGAGGACCCCGACGTGATGGACCGCATCCTGCCCGGCCGCGACCCAGCCTGGCGCATGCTCGACGTGACCGTACTGCACGAGCTGCTTATCCAGCGGGTCATGGACGTCAGCGAGGAGGCCGTCGAGCGGAAGGAGGGAATCGAGTACCTCCGCGATCCGCAGATGGGATACGACGCCGTCGACGCGGGAGAGGCCGAGTTCCTATTCATCTTGAACCCGACCCGAATGGAGCAAGTGCGCGCGTGTACTGCCGCGGACGAGAAGATGCCTCAGAAGTCGACGGATTTCTACCCGAAGGTGATCAGCGGGCTGGTGATGATGCCCGTAGGCGTTGAGGAGCAGCTCTAGCAGGGCCGATCAGAGACAAGCCCCGGCGACAGATGCTCGCCGGGGCTTGTCTCTGCCGGGCAATCATACCGCCTAACCGGTCAGAAGCTTCTCGTAAGCCCCCGCCCAGAGGGTCTCCTGCCGAGTCATCCTCCTCACCGGAATATCGGAGAAATGGGGCGCCAGCCGCGCCAGGAGGACGGAGAGCTCACGCCATTCCTCCTGGCATAGGGCAACAGACAGCCGGTCAGCCGTGGGGTCCACCCACTCCCATTCCCGCTGGAAACGCTCGGCCTTCAGCCAGTAGTCCCGCTTCTCCCACGCTCCGACCGTCTGATCGACGGTGTCGGCAATGCCCTGCAAGCAGAGCACGATAAGCGCAGCCTGGTCCTTCGCCTCGTCGTCGAGGTGGTTCTTCTGGCTCAATCGGCGGAGCATCTCGGCGATGGATCGACGGTAGTGATGTCGCGCCTTACCAGGTCCGTCTGTATGGATGATCTGACCCATCAGCGGGTCTCAGACTCGTACACCTGCGGATTCGCGCAGTAAGGAAGGGTCCTGCCCGCCAGCCCGGCCAGAAGATTCTCAGCCGCCATCTCCGCCATGCGGTTCCGGGCGGTTGTGGTGGCGCTGCCGATGTGCGGGACCACGATGCAGTTTGCCATCCCCACCAGGGGGTGGTCTGCCGGGAGCGGCTCCGGATCCGTCACATCCAGCGCCGCCTGGGCGATCCAGCCTTCCTCCAGCGCCTCGACCAGCGCGTCCGTCTCGACGATCCCTCCCCGTGCTGCGTTGACCAGAACTGCCGTGGGCTTCATACGCTGGAGCGCAGCCCTGTCTATGAGATGGCGGGTCTCATCGACCAGAGGCGTATGAACCGTCACGAAGTCCGCACGCTCCAACAAAGTGTCGAGAGAGGCGTACACGATGCCCAACTCCTCCTCGACCTCGATCGAGCGATTCGGATCGTTGTAGAGGATATCCATCTCGAAGCCCCTTGCGCGGCGCGCCACCGCCGTGCCGATGCGACCCAGGCCAACGATGCCCAGGGTCGCCTGCCAGACGTCCGCACCGAGCAGCCCGCGGGGTTCCCACGTGCGCCACTCACCGGACCTCACTTTGTCGATCGCCTCGGGGATGCGACGGGCAGCGGCCATCAGGAGGGCGAAGGTCAAGTCCGCAGTAGCATCGGTGAGCACTCCGGGTGTGTGCCCCACCGGGATTCCGCGCTGCGTGGCAGCCTCGAGATCTATGTTGTCGACGCCGACGGCGAACTGACTGATCACCCGCAGGTCGCCCGCATCCATCACCTCCCCGTCCACATCTTCGCTGAGGAGACAGAGGAGCCCCTCACAGTCCGACACCTGCTCCAGAATAACGTCCTTGGGAGGTGGTAGCTCCTCCTCCCACACGCGCGCATCGCACCGGTCCCGGATCATAGTCAGGCCGGCCTCCGGGATGAGCCTTGTCACGTACACTTGAGGTCTTTGGTTCATCGTTAACTCCCGTGCCATAACGGTCAGCAAACTGCAGAATCACGGGGAAACCCCGCGACCCTGCGGTGTCTACACCCTGCCCCTAGTCCTCCAGCCCCATCCAGGGGGGCCGGGCTTCCCCCTCGTCAGGGAAACGGGTCAGAACCACAGCGTCAATGGGCAGCACGACCCGTCTACCTCGCAAGAGCGCCTGATCCAGGGACTCCCCACCGAGCGGGAAAATGGAGATGGGTGTCTCCGGCTCATTGTAGCGATCCTGCACCACCGCCTGGCCGACCAGATAGCCCTCAACACCGATGGAACAGCTGGTCACCTTGCCGATCTCGCGCCCGCGCCGGTCCACCACAGGATCGCCTGTCTGCGGGCGGCGGGTCCCTTTCTCCTGAATGCGGAAGCGTATCACCTCGCGGTCCCGCTGACCTGCTCTCGCCAACAGGGGACCGCGCCCGACGAAAAACGGTTTGTGGAACTTCACGTAGCCGGGGAAACCGGCCTCAATGGGGTCAATGTCGAAGGGCCCCGCGAACTCGTGACCGTACAGCGGCAAGCCCGCCTCAATGCGGGTCGAGTCCCGGCACCCCAAGCCACAGGGCCTCACCCCCAACGGTTCGCCCACCTCGAGGATGGCGCGCCAAAGGGTGACCGCATCGTCGGGGTGGACGAGAATTTCGACCCCCCAATCCTCGCCGGTGTAGCCTGTCCGTGCGATGACGAGGCCCACCCCAGCCAGCTCACCCTCAATCAGCTCGGTGCGCTGAAGTCGTGCCAGATCGGCCCGCAACTCCGGATCTTGGGTGAGTTTCTGGAGCACCTCCAGGGTGGCAGGTCCCTGCAATGCCACGTCGATTCTCTGGCGCTCGCCCGAGTCCGGATCCTTCAGATTGCGCAAGGTCGCCGGCGCTTCGACGCGCACCCAGGGCCGGTCTTCGTCGATGACCACTCGTCCGTCGTTCACGGCGTTCAGCCAGTCCCAGTCCTTGTCCTCGTTGGAGGCGTTCATCACCATACAGAAGTGCTCCGCGCCCACGCGATAGATGATCCCGTCATCGATCACGCTGCCGTCGGGCCCGAAGAAGTAGCCGTACATCGACTGACCGTCTTCGATCCAGGCCGCGTAATTGGAGAAAACCGTATCCAGGAAGGTGACGGCATTCTCGCCGGTGACCTCGAAGACAGCCATATGCCCCACATCGAAGAGGCCCGCAGCATGCCGTACCGCCTGGTGCTCCTCCCGCACGGAAGAATACGAGACGGGCATCACCCATCCCGCGAACGACACCATCTTGGCACCCATGGTCTGATGCACTTCATATAGAGCGGTGCGTCTCAGCTCCGCGTGCTCCGGCTCCTCCCAGTGCCAACTCGATCTCTCGACATCGGGCCCGCAATGCTGGAGGTATGCCCCCCCCACGAAGTAGGGCTTAGTCAGATCGAAGCGCTCGGGATGGCCATCGAAGAGGGCCATCGCTGACGTCCCGGCCTGGGGCGTATCCCCCTGCCGCTGCGCAACTGCATTAACCTTCTCGACAACGACCGGGCCCTGTACCTTTCGGAAGATGTCCTCCTCGTCGAACAGGGTGTAGCCATCACTCAACCCTCGCAACCACGAGGCGACCCGGGCCGCGTTCTCTGGCGTCGGCGTCACCAGGAACCGATCGCGGCCCAGTCCGTCCTTCTCCCCACGCTCCACGACCACCTCATCGATCAGATTCCCCTGCCGATCCAACACATAGCCAGTCACGACGTCACCGGGCTTGAGCGACAGCACGTTGGCAGTGAGCACCTCGTTGACGTGCTGGCGGGCTCTCCAGCCGGAGACGCACAGCGAAACGGCCCGGGCATCCGGCTTCCGCGGGAGGAGCGCGTGGTGAGGATAGCCACTCTCCTGATACTCGAAGTCGATACCGGCCCTCTTGGCCACCTCGGCCACGCCGATCCGGACCTCCTCCAACACGTCCAGATCCACCTTGCCGCGCGGCAGCGTCCCGATCAGACCGCGGTACGCGAATGGCGCGATACTGGTCAGCAGCCGATGGATCAGGCCGGCAATGGTCTCCATGTCGCCCTCGACGAGACCGCGCTGAGTGAGCCAGGGCGTCCCCAGCCGAATGCCGGTGGCCAACGGCGTCTCCTCATCTCCGGGGATGGTGTTCTTGTTCGCCACCATTCCCGCAAGATCCATGATCCGGACGGCCGGCTCACCATAAATGGGATACCGGAGATCCGTGGGCGCGGCACGACCGCCGGCGACGGATTTCAGGTCCACCAGCATCAGATGGGTATCGGTGCCCCCATAGGCGAGCCGAAGGCCCCGTTCCGTCAGTCCGCGGGCCAGAGCCTGGGCATTCGCCACGATCTGGCGCTGGAGCCCTTGGAAGGTCTCGGTCTGAGCGATCTCCAGGGCGACCGCCAGCGCGGCGAATTTGTTGACGTGGGGCCCGCCTTGCTGGCCGGGAAAGACCGCGAGGTCGATCATCTGCGCTAGATCTGCATCGGTCGTCATGACCACGGCGCCACGCGGCCCGCACATGGTCTTGTGGGTCGTGAACGTCACCACATCGGCGATGCCGACCGGGTTAGGATAGACACCGGACAAGGCCATCCCCGCGACGTGGGCGATATCGGCCAGGAGATAGGCGTCCACCTCATCGGCGATGACCCGGAACTTATCCCAATCAGGCGCCCACGGGTAAGAGGTGTATCCGGCCACGATGACCTTTGGACGGTGTTTCAGTGCCAAATCCCGGATCGCATCGTAGTCGAGACGCTCGGTCTTGGGATCGACCCCATAAGACACCACGCCGTACTGCTGCCCCGAGACGTTGAACTCCGATCCGTGAGACAGGTGCCCCCCCTGATAGAGATCCAGCCCCATCAACGTATCGCCCGGCTCCATTAGGGTCCAGTAGACCCCCAAGTTGGCTGGGGTGCCAGACAACGGCTGGATATTGACGTGAATGTGCTCGGGGCGGACGGAGTCGTGGGCAAAGACCTGGGCGCAGCGTCGCTGGGCCAGCGACTCCAGCAGGTTCACATAGTCCTTCCCTTTGTAGAATCGCCGGTCGCCGTAGCGCCGGTAGAAGCTCAGTTGCCAAGCCACGTCACGCAACCGGGGCTCAGGATCTCGCCCCATCCGTGTCGGGGGATACCCCTCCGCGTAGACATTCTGGAATCGGGAGGCAAGGGCTTCACGAACGGCCCGGGGTGCGTAGGACTGGGACGGGATGAAGATCAGCTTGCGCGCTTGACGTTCGTCCTCCCATCGAATCAGCTCGTGTACGAAAGGTGCCAGCTCCGCCAGATCGTCCCGAAACAGGAAATCCGGTGTGGTATCAGGGGATACTGATGACATTGAGTGCCAACTCCTTTGTCTGTTACGGCGTCGCTAGTGTTTGATCGCGGTCACTCCAGAAGCAGCAAGGCCGGGCGGTATTCTATCACCGGGACAGGGATGGGGCAAACCGGAGAGGTCCGGATGGCGCGTCCGGATCCCGCCATCGGCGCGCGAGTGGCAGGTCGAACCGCACGCCGCCCAAGGATGGCCAGCAGCAAGGCTGCTGCCTGGCAGCACCCGAACCCGCAGATCCTCCCGCGAAGAGGACCACAAGGACGAGCTCCCGACCAGTGCTTTGACCAGCAAGCGTGCCGGGTGAATCTGCGGTGGCGACGTTCGGCAAGCCGTGTCCCGACTGGCTGAGTCAGCCCTCCAGAGCCGCCCGCAGCCTCTCCGGCTCCGTAATCGGCTCGCGACAGGTGAAGTCGACACAGACGTAGACGGTCGCCCTGCGGCCGACCCGTTTCCTCCCCTCAAGGAGCGGGACGACGGCAGGTGAGGTGTCCGGCTCTCCCACGGCCAATACCTGGTGAGGGCGGTAGCCATCACGACAGATACGCAGGGCAGCCTGCACGTCTGTCGCATCGGGGTCACCCACGATAGCTATCTCCCGAGTCTTCGCCAGCGCATAATCGAGGGCTGTGAGCCAGACGCCGAACCCGAGGGGATATCGGGCCACCAGAGACTGAACTTGCCGGAGGACAGCGCGGGCCGCGTCCGCGTAATCCAGTTCGACCCCCAGCTGACTCATGCGCAACAGGACCCAGGCTGCCATACCATTACCCGAAGGGAGGGCACCATCCTGAACTGACCGAGGACGGGTGAACAACTCCTCGTGAGCCTCGGTGGTGTCGAAGAAACCACCATCCGGATCCGTGAAGCGGGCCAGGACGAGCTCGGTCAACTCCGCCGCAGCGGCATACCAGCGGGGCGCAAACGTCGCGTGGTAGAGCGCGAGAAGCCCGTCGATAAGATGGGTGTAGTCCTCGAGATAGCCCCTGCCCTTAGCCTTCCCATCGCGCCAGGTGTGCAGCACCCCTCCTCCGTCGTCCCGCAGGTGGTCAAGCAGGAAGGTCGCGTTGCGCTCGGCAGCCTCCAGATAATCATCCCGTCTTAGGCTCTCCCCCGCCTCGGCGAAAGCGGCAAGCATGAGACCATTCCAGGAGGTCAGCACCTTCTCATCCCGCTCCGGCCTGACGCGTTGCTCCCGTGCCTCAAACAGCCGCCCCCGTGCGTCGGCCAGCGCCTGCCGATCTTCCCACGTTCCCACAAAGGTCAGAACGTTATGTCTCTCGAAGTTGCCCTGGCGCGTCACTCCGTACAGCTCCCCGAATCGGTCAGCGCGCTCGCCCAGCAGAGCCTCGATCTCCTCCGCCGACCAGAAGAAGAACTTGCCCTCCTCTCCCTCGCTCTCAGCACTCTGGGTGGCGTAGAAGCCACCCCCTGGATCCGTCATCTCACGCGCGACGTAGTCGAGAGTCTCCTCCGCGACGGTCCGGAAAAGAGGCTCGCCGGTCACCTGCCAGCCGTGGAGGTAGACCCGGGCCAGCTGCGCGTTGTCATACAGCATCTTCTCGAAGTGCGGAATGCGCCAGCGGGCATCGACCGAGTAGCGGTGGAACCCACCGCCGACCTGATCGTAGATGCCACCACGGGCCATGGCTTCCAGGGTGTCAACGACCATACGCAGCGCGTCAGACTTGCCGGTGCTGTGGTGATGGCGCAAGAGGAACTCGATGATCATGGGCTGAGGGAACTTCGGGGCGCCGTCCCACCCGCCGTGAGTCCGGTCGTAATCGCGCCGCAGGCTGCGAAAGGCCTGGTCCAGCGAGTCCCTTTCGAGCTCTTGCTCCTGACCGCGTGCGTTCATCTCACGCTCGATGGTGTCGACCACTTGCTGCCCACCCTCGATCAGCTCCCCTCGTCGATTCTGCCAGGCTTCCGCAATGGTGCGCAAGACGTGTTTGAAGGAAGGCATCCCGTGCCGGGGCACCGGGGGGAAATAGGTTCCGGCGTAGAAAGGCTTGCCGTCAGGTGTGAGAAAGACCGACATAGGCCACCCACCACTGCCGGTGAGGGCCTGCACAGCCCGCATATAGATGCGGTCGAGGTCAGGCCTCTCCTCGCGATCGACCTTGACGCTCACGAAGTGCTCGTTCAGTATCTCGGCGGTCTCTTCGTCCTCAAACGACTCGCGCTCCATCACGTGGCACCAGTGGCACGCCGAGTAGCCGATGCTGAGGAAGATGGGCTTCTCCTCGGCCTCGGCTTTCTCAATGGCCTCATCCCCCCACGGATACCAGTCGACCGGGTTGTCCGCGTGTTGCTGTAAGTAGGGACTGCTCTCATGACTTAACCTGTTCGGCATCTCCTCCCCCCTGCTGTACACAAAGTGATCTGTCTGGTTACAGGCCGTGGCGTTTGTTCGTCTCACCCCACACTCCGCCGAGGACCCAACCTGACCTTGGAGCAGGCAGGCGTCGTCGAGGAATCCAACCCGGGCCTCGCCGGTTGTGAGGGGACGACTGACCGGAGCCAGTTCCGGCATCAACTCCGGCGGTTCGAGGCGACATCTGACAGCTTGGTTGCACGATGACTCCTTAGCGGATAGACTGTACTAGATACTATCATGCTTGTCAAGTAGGTTCACCGAGTCTCTTGTCGTTCTCACGGTCGTGGTGCCCGACCCTTTGCGAGAGAGACCAGCAACCCGGAACCGACGTCCATCAGTGTCTCTATCCTGACACTCGCCCGATTCCGCCACGGCCTTCTTAGCTCAGTGACGTAGGTGATCAAGCCTTATAGCTTCAGTGGCAGCGGGGAGGCAGAACGCGTGGGTCAGCGGCCGTCGCAGACGCTGGCCTGGCTGACCGCCGTTTCCTCTCTCCCCTTGGGGAGAGGTTGGGTGAGGGGGAAGACTCGCATCAGACCATCACGGCCGCCCCTGCCCAGCCAGCCGTCACTCCTTGAGTACACTCTCAGCGAGCATGCCGGGCGACAGACCTCGTTCCGAACACCGAGCTGGACTCCGTCAAGACCCCCGGCCGGGCATCCTGAATCACTGACTCCACCTCAATCTTCGGCCTCCCCGGGCTGTCGTCACCAGCACCATACCTTGAGGCACTCAGCAGTCCCATATCCAGATCCGATTCGCAGCCAGGGATTTGTCTCCCCTGGGATCTCGCAAGTCGTGCAGCGCCGACCGCGTGTCGCTGCCCTTTACGGATGCCGTCCAGCCCTCAAACCACCCACCACCGATCACGGCTCCGGCGACTACGAGGCCCCCCTGCGCTCCGTTCGAACTCGCGTCTGGAGCGCCTCCTGGACTGGGCGACTGCTGTCATGGTCACCCCGGTGCCGGTCTCCCCGCCAGCCGGGGCTGCCGTGCGCACGCTGGTCACCTGATGCCCGAGAGCGAGCGAGACGCAATAACAGGCCAGGATCGCCGCAGCAGGGCTACGCTCCAACTCGAGAGCGCCTTATTGAAAGGCTCCACACCCACGCGGACACAAACGATGACGCCTATGCAGATCGCCTCGCCCACCCTCTCATCAAGACACCGATCTGAACTACGTTCGCCGCCCACCCCCCTCCTCGAATCAGTAGCCGGCCATACCAGCGGACAGTCGCACCGTCCAGCCCGCGTCCAGAACGGCACCTGTTAGCCTATGAAGGCTACAACCCCCATGTCAGCGGAGGCCAGGGCCGAAAACCCAGGCCGCGACAACCTCGTGCTCATCACCCCCCGCGCTGATCCTCTCGGAGGTGACAATGCTTGTACTTCTTGCCGCTCCCGCACCAACAGGGCGCGTTACGACCTGGCAACTGTTGTGGCTTCCTGGTCGAATCTCCCGCCAACTCCTCCAGAATCTCTTCCCGGTCCGGAAGCGGGACATCCGACGGTTCCAGAGGTCGCTTCACCGGCATCTCATCAATGTCGGGCACCACCTCGCGGCACAGGGCCGCCACCGGGCGCAGCTCCTCCGCGCCAAAGTCCGTCTGAAGCGCAGCCCGAAGCTCGTTGAGCACAGCGGGGGCTACCGTCTTCCCAGGCCCTTGCCGCTGGCCAGTCGTCGCGCTCTCCAGAAGCATCTCCATCTGACCTCGGAGCTTCTCCGGGTCGCCCTCGGCATCCAGCAGCGCCAGGCCGCGCCGGGCCGCCTCGGCGCTAATCTCCGGCAGACCACACTCATCGAGCAAGTACGCCGTCGCGCTGTAGGCCCATATGTTGCCGGGATCGTCGCGCAGCAGCCCGGCCAATATCTGTAGGCCACGTTCCACGTCGCCAGCCTCGATGGAGATGCGAGCCAAATCGGTCAGAAGCAAGACAGCGTTCCGTCCCTCGGCGAACCGCAGCTCGTGCGCCAGGGCCCGTTTGATCCACATCTGGGCCTCGATCGGGTCATCCGCGGCTGCGGCAGCCTCGGCCACGTCGAGGAAGACTTCTCCGTACGAGAGCATTGGGCTGGCAGTGGCAGAGCGCAGAGCCTGCTTCAGCGTCGCCATCGCGAGCTCTTCCCAGTTCCGTTCCGCCCCACGATCTTTGATCGCTCGCGCAACCTCAGCCATGCGGATCATGAGCTCGAACTCGACCGCGATCCTGAAGTCACTCTTCGGCCGGCCTCCCTGCTCCTCGAACGCGCGCGGCCCACTCAGGTACGTTCTCCCAGCCAGCCTGTTCCAGAGCCGGTCGGCCTCCAGACTCTCTGCGACGATGACGGCCGCTTCGCTGGCGTCGATGGGAGCTACAGATTCTCCCAAGGCACGGCCGTCGAGGAAGTCGCGCTGCAGCACATCGACTAGCTCTACCGTCACAGACATGTAGCGCGACACGGCGTGTTCCCAACCCTCTCGCTTGTGATGCTTCACGTTCCCCCTACCTCCCGTCATCCGAACTCTCCATAAGGTTCTATTCTACCAGCGTCCGGGACCGACAGCCAGCGCACGCAGACCTTGGCCCCCCTCCCGCCGGTTCTCTTCCGACATTCGACGCCATCGTACCAGAGCCGTTACTCTTCGCTGTCGCCGTCCCTTCCCACCACTGGCGCGGAGACGACACTGGTACTACAATGGGGCAGACTGGGCCCCCCAGAGGAACCCCGGCCATGCTCTCGTCTACGGGAGGAGCTCTCTTGGTGTCAAATGGCAGAGGAGACAGGCCAATGGACCCGACGACCGTTGTTCTCGCCGGAGTGACTGCTGCCCTGTTCCTCGTCGCGCTGAGGCAGGGTCCGGACGTGGCCCGGGACGGCCTACTGGCCGCCTGGCATACGGTGCACCGCAACCTATTGCTGCTCGTCCTGGGATTCACGTTGGCCGGGCTGGCCCAGGTCCTCGTCCCCCCGGGGCTCATCGTCCGTTGGCTGGGTGCTGAAGCAGGCCTGAGGGGCGTCCTCATCGGGTGCGTCGCCGGCGGACTGGTGCCCGGGGCCCCCTATGCGACCTTCCCCCTGGTCGCCTCGCTCTACGAGACGGGCGCCAGTATTGGAGCGGTGGTCGGCTTCGTCAGCGCCTGGGCGCTGTGGTCGGTGGCGCGGTTTCCCATTGAGATGGCTCTGATCAACCCACGTCCGGCGCTGATTCGCTACGCTGTGACCTTCGTAGTCCCACCCCTGGCGGGCCTCCTCGCGCAAGTCATCGATCGACTCGTATGAGCCCAAAGGGACCGGCGTTCTGGAAACACCCCAGCCAGTGAGTGCTGAGGGCCAGGTCGTCCTCCGACCGAATGTCAGCCGATCTGGCAAAGGGCCGAACCATCGCCGAGGTCCTCCAAGCAGCAGACGGCGCTGAGAACACCCGCGATGGCAGCTGGACCCGCACGGCAACCCGGGCCCTGATTTGGCACGCCACCGCTCACCCCAGCGGCGGCAGGCCGACAGCTCGCAGATTGTTGCCCAGATTCGCCCCCTCCGACTCCCCCGCAGCCCAAGCTGTCCTCAGGGCCTAACGAAAGGCTCCAGATCTACGGGGATAGCCTGCCCCAGGTCCTCGATGCTGTCGTACAGGAGTTGAAGAACGTACCGGGCGTTGTGCACGTAGGCCCCGGGATCGGCGTGGACGTAGTGGTAGTTGTAGGCGGCGCGCACCAGACGAGGCGTCCACGAGTCGTATCGGTCACCGGTCGCGGTTTCGCCATCATCGGCGGCCGCGAAGAAGTGCGGAGACCGCTGACGGTCATACGCGATAGGCTCTCCGATCACGTCCGCCGCATAGTTCTGTATCGCCGTAAACAGAGCAGCTTGGAACGAGGCTACCTCCAGGCGAATCGGCTTGTCGACATCGCCGTCTCCATCGTAATCGATGTCGCTCACCCGTATGTCGCGGAGATCCGCGTGCGTCACCACATTGAGGTGGCAGGGGCTGCATTGATCGGGGTTGCGGAAGGTGCTGTGCGGATCGTGGCAGTCGATGCACGTGTCGTAGTCCGGGACGTGCTCCCAGCGTCCGACGTACGACTTGCCGGCGTACTGATACCCTCCCTGGGCGTCGCCGCCGAGCAGCGTGGCCGCCGCAATGGCGTAGTGGACGTTGATGAAACTCAGCTCCTCATCCACAACGTCCAGTTCGAGGCCCGCCAAGGTCTCATCCACCCCGGGCGTCGCCCGCCTTCCCTGATGGCAGTGCATACAGTTCACGGAGCGCGTGTGCTCCTCCACGACGATGCTCGACGGGAAGGTCACCTCGGTCATGGTGTGCGCCAGCTGGTCATGGCAGGTGCGACACGACACAATGGAGATCCCTAAGACCGGCTGATCGACGACCCCGGGCGTCGAACCATCCGCCCCCAGATAATCGAGGTAGCCGTCCATACTGTGACAGCGGGCACAGACGCCGGGAATCTCCGGGGGCTCACGGTCGGCCCAGTTCGTGAAGGCTACCGAGGCAGCGTTGGCGTGCCCAGAGCGCGCCCATCGCTCACTCACCATTTCCACCGAGTCTGGAGCGAAGAAGAATCCGTAGGTCCATACCCCGACGCCGGCCACTACGATGACACTCAGGACGACGATAATGATGGTGGTCCACTTCATGGTTGTGCTCCTCTAGTAGCTCTACTCCGGCGTCATCGGGCGTTGCTCGCTCCAAGACATCGACCTGGGCGTGTGGTGCGGCCGCTACGAGCAATACTAGCGTGCGCAACTCAGCACATCGATTTCAGAGCGCATGCAGGCCCTGGCGGCCGGGCGCCCGATCTGTCTGTCCGTCCTCCGTCTGGCAAAGTCCGTGCGCCCCCGTCCCACTGCGCACGTCCGGTCAGGCCGAGCTGGTCTTCGCCGCACATGTTCTACTTGTCCTACGGTTCGAAGCAGTATATACTGACTCGCGGAAAAACTCAAATCCCGCCACTGACGGGCAACGCAGCGAGAGCCTGCTCCTGAGCCCAAGACGTGGGGCCAGGTGCCGACAACAGACCAAGGGGACATCAGCATGCAACGAAGGACAAAGCAGCTATTCTGGATCTTCATCTACTTCATTCTGGTCCTGGCGCCGTTGTTGATACTCCTGTTGGGCCCGCGCCCGGAAGGGAGAACGTTCTGGCGCGATCTGACGTCGGCCCTGGGGTTTGTGGGCCTGTCCCTCATGGGCATCCAGTTTGTCCCCACCGCCCGTCTGCCGTTTCTGGGAGACGTGTTTCCGGCGGACACGCTGTATATCTTCCACCATCGCCTTTCCATCGCGGCCTTCGTGATGACTCTGGCCCATCCCCTGGTCCTGTTCGTCCAGAATCCGTATACGTTACTGCTCCTGAACGTGTTCACCGCGCCGTGGCGAGCCCGCGCCGCGGTCGCCGCCGTTGTGTTGCTCCTGGCTCTGGTGGTCACCTCAGTGCGGCGTGTGGCCTTGGGACTCAGTTATGAGACCTGGCGTCTGCTTCACGATATCCTCTCGGTTGCCATCATCGGATTCGCGCTCTATCACACTCTGAACGTCAACTACTACACCTCCGTGCCAGTGCAGCGCGGGACCATCATCGGGCTAGGCGCATTGTGGGGTGCGCTGATTGTCTACATCCGGGTGATCAAGCCGTGGACGCTTCTCCGACGCCCGTATGAGGTCGTCGACGTCATTGAGGAACGAGGCAAGACCTGGACATTGGTGCTCGAACCAGCGGGTCACGATGGACTCTCGTTCGCGGCCGGTCAGGTCGCCTGGCTGTCCGTCGGCCACTCGCCCTTCCGCATCGAGGAACATCCGTTCTCGTTCGCCTCCAGCGCCGAGCGCCCAGAGCAGCTGGAGTTCGCGATCAAGGAGCTGGGGGATTTCACGTCCACCATTGGGGACACACCTATCGGGACGCAAGTCTACGTTGACGGACCCTATGGGACGTTCGATCTTCATGGCCAAGCGGCGGGAGGCCTGATATTGATCGCGGGGGGCATCGGCTCAGCGCCAATCATGAGCATGCTCCGCACACTGGCCGACCGCCACGACGATCGCCGGATCCAGTTCTTCTACGGCAATCCCACCTGGGAAGAGATCATCTTTCGAGAGGAGCTCGAGACACTTGAGGAGAAGCTGAACCTGGAGGTGATCCACGTTCTCGAGAAGCCGCCGGACGACTGGGAGGGGGAGAGCGGGTTTATCAACCAGGACGTGCTCAGTCGCATGCTGTGTGACGAGTTCAAGATGTGCACTTTCTTCGTCTGCGGCCCGATTCCGATGATTGAGGCGGTACAGAGAGCACTGGAGGGCATGGCCGTCTCTCGCGGGCAGCTGCGCTCTCAGGTCCGCGAGCGCATGCACACCGAGCTGTATAAGATGGCGTAGCCGACAGTCTTGCAGACGCGTCAAGGGGTCTTAAACCGCACACACCAAAGGAGAGACGGATGGATCAGATCTACGCCATAAGGCTGCTCATCATAACTGTGGCCCTCGTCCTCGCTCTGTCCTTGCTCTTCGCCGGGCTGCAAGGTGGGCTCCCCTTCTAGTCTGACAGATCCACATGGCTCGCCGGCGCTGATCCGAGCCGCGGTTGCCGCGGCACCTCTGGGGAAGGGCCTCCCGCAGCTTATGGACAGATCCCGCATCCGAGCCCCGCGGCGCGATAGCAGACTGCTGAGCAGCACCAGATCATCATCGATGCGCCATCAGCATCACCAGGACCTTCTGCCCCATACGCCCAGGCCCGACTCGCCCAACAGACTCACAGCTTCGCGCAGGCACCTGGCAGCCAACTGCCGCATGCCGAGCGACCGTGTTCCTCACTAGCTTGCTGCATCAACCTGGCAGGTCCGCGGGTGGTGTACAACCGCCCAGAATCCACACGCCAGCCTTGGGAACGAGAGCCAGGCTCTCGACCCACGACTAGCCGGGTAGCGCACGCGCTGACTGGATCGGTTGCGTACCGGCGGGTCCACCAGCTTGATAACCCGGCAGTTCACCATTTCAGCTGTCCCACCGCTGGTCGAGGGCAACCTTGTGCCCGCGCGTGAGCCCCTTCCGAGCAGGACATCACGTCGGACCCATCTGATCGTAGCTCCGTCGATTCTCAGCTGGTCGCCCTCTGGGTCGTCAGTTCTGACGGCGCAGGAAAGCCGGGATCTCGATATCGTCCCTATCGAAGGAAGGTGCCTCGAAATCCAGTGTCTCGGGCTTGTCGTCCAGCTTCGCGGTGCGGGCCGTGCGGGGCCGTGAGTTCGTCTGATCGAACCCCGTCGCAATCACCGTGATCCGGATCTCGTCCTCCATTTCCTGGTCGACAACAGCGCCGAAGATCAGGTTGACGTCAGGATGTGCCGTCCGCTTGATGATGGAGGCCGCCTCGTTGACTTCGTAGAGACTCAGGTCTGGCCCACCGGTGACGTTGAACAGGATGCCCCGGGCACCGTCGATGGTGATGTCCAGCAAGTCGCTCGAGATGGCCTTTTCGGCTGCCTCCACGGCGCGATCCTCTCCGCTAGCCCGGCCGACGGCCATCAGCGCTGCCCCGCCCTCTGCCATAATGGTGCGTACGTCGGCGAAGTCGAGATTGATGAGTCCCGGCACGGTGATCAGCTCAGAGATGCCCTGGATGCCCTGGCGCAACACATCGTCGGCAAGGGAGAACGCATTGTAGAGCGTCACCCGCTTATCGGCAATCTCCAGCAGGCGGTCGTTGGGGATGACGATCAACGTGTCGACCACCTCCTTTAGCTCCTCGATACCGGATTGCGCCGCGGTGCCACGTACGGAGCCCTCCCAGCCAAAGGGTCGCGTGACCACGCCAATACTCAGCGCACCGATCTTCTTGGCCACCCGCGCGACCACGGGCGATGCCCCGGTGCCCGTGCCTCCGCCCATGCCGGCGGTGATGAAGACCATATCGGAGCCCTCGAGAATGTCGATCAGCTCGTCCACGGACTCTTCGGCTGCCTCCGACCCCATCGTGGGATTCCCGCCAACACCGAGCCCCCTGGTGAGCTTGTCCCCGATGCGCACCCGCACGGGGGCTTCGGACAGCATAAGCGCTTGCGCATCGGTGTTGACCGCCACGAAATCAACCCCGCTCATGCCCTCAGCGATCATCCGGTTGACGGCGTTGCTGCCTCCCCCTCCTACGCCGACGACACGGATCTTAGCGAAGCTCTCGGGCTGTGATGCCCTGTTCATAGATCCTCCTTTGTTATTGTCACGCGAATTCGCCGGACCGAAACCCGTCACCCCTTGTATCTCCATTGTCTCCTCCAGATCACCATCGGAATTATGCCATCACTCGATAACCTACGAATGAGACCGTCTTATCGTCAGCCGCTCGCTGTCAGGGAAGCCTCTCGTTGCTCTCCTTCGCCACAGCGAGCCACAGTGGATGCCTCAACTGGGGAGGAATGCGCGGAGCCATTTGACGAACTGAGCTCCTCCCCGGCTCCGCGGCCTGCTACGAAGCTGCGGTCGCGCCTCCTCGGTGCTGCCCCACATCAACAGCCCCGCCCCCACGGCGTGCGCCGGATTGTCAACAGCGTCGATCAAGCCTTGCAGGTCCTGCGGCTTGCCCACCCGGACCGGCAGATCCAGAAGCTCCCGCCCCAGCGGGAGGATGCCCGGCAGTTGGGGTGTCCCTCCAGTCAGCACGATGCCAGCCGGCAGCAGCCCATCGTATCCCGAACGCTTGATCTCCTTGTTGATCATCGACAGGATCTCTTGAACCCGGGCCTCAATGATACTGGCCAGCTGCCATCGCGGCACCGCCTGGGGCGCCTCGTCGCCGAACGATGCCACCATAAACGCCTCTTCGGGATCCACCTCTGCTGCGATCGCGTGTCCGTGTTTCACCTTGATCTCCTCGGCCACCACGGGCGACAGGCGCAACCCGATCGCGATATCCTGGGTAACGTAGGCGCCACCCACACCCAGTGTGATCGTGTGCCACACCGTCCCGTCGATGAAGATAGCCACATCTGTGGTGCCAGCTCCAATGTCGGCTAGTACCACGCCCATCTCCCGTTCGGTCTCGGTCAGTACGGCATCGCCCGCGGCGATCGGTGCCGACACCACTTCATCGACCTCCATCCCAGCTCGCCCCACACACTTCACGAGGTTCTGGATGGCGGTCCGAGATCCGGTGACCAAGTGGGCCTCAGCCTCGAGACGGAACCCGTGCATCCCGACGGGTTCGCGCACACCGTTCTGACCATCAACTACGTATCCTCGCGGGATAACGTGCATGATCTCGTGATTGTGCGGCATTGTTACGGCACAGGCGGCGTCCAGGGCCCGCTCCACATCATCAAACGTGATCCCCTCGCGCCGGTGGGAAACGCCTACCACCCCTTGGCAGTTTAGCGACGCCACGTGCTCTCCACCGATGCTAACGTACGCCCGCTCGAGTTTGTAGCCGGAAGAACGCTGGGCCTCCTCGATGGAGCTGGCTAGGGCCGCTGTGGTGTCCTCCACGTTGACCACTACGCCCTTCCGCAAGCCGCGCGCGGGAACCAAGCCGACCCCAACCACTCTCACGGACCCGTCTTGGAGGATCTCGCCCACCAAGGTGCAGATCTTACTGGATCCCACATCGATGCCGACTACGGTTCGCTCCACGGCCTACCCCTCCCCACTCGAGGATCGCTGAACTCACTCCGGCGACACCGAGTAATAAGGCGCCCTCGGGAAACGCACATCGACGAATTCCGGCGCCATCCCCTGCGATCGGAGATGATCTGTCAACCGCTCCAGCGCCCTGAGCCGCTCGTCCATCCCGGATCCTCGCCCCACGAAGACGCGCCAGCCGTGCTGGTCGACGAAGCTCAGCCCTCGATCCGGAGTGTAGTCGAAGACGGTCGGCACGTCCCGCCCGCCGGCCCAAAGCTCCGTCAGCGCCACCCGCACCGGTTCATCCAGATTGCCGTCATCACCGCGGGGCAACGACCCCGTCACCGCCCAGCGCCCACTCACGCCCTCCGCGGGTTCCAGCACGGGTGCGCCGTCCTCCGCAAGGAAGATGGCACCCTCCTCGTCGATCCACCACACGTTTTCCTGATCTTGCCACAGAACCCGGGGCTGCCGCTCGGTGACCCGTATCCCGCAGGTCGCAGGCAACTGGCACCTCACCTCGGCGGACTCGAGGGACGGGAACTCATCCAGCAGTCGTGCCTCGATGGTCGCCGATCTCGCCCACAGAATATGCAACCCGTCCAGTCCGCTTCCCCGGAAGATCTCGGCGGGCGAAATGCGTCGGGTTCCTTCGATCTCAGCACCGTAGACGTAGAACCGGCTGTCCCACGTCAGCCAGAGAGCCAGAGAGCCCGCTACGACGGCCACGGCGACCAACACCCACAAGCCCCGTTGAAGCCACTTTGACTTGCGGAGAGAGATCGGGGCCTGCCCCAAGCGGACCTGATTGAGCACCACTGCCCCAGCTCTTTCGTACCGTTTGGTTTCTGACGGCTTCCAAGACTTGATCATGCTGTCCCTCCTCCTCGGTGCCGGTGCGAAGTCTCGCCACGGACTCCCTGGCGATGGCGACCATTCGTGCGTCCTCTGTCCCGCTGCCGCTCCAAGGCCAGCTCGATCAAGCGGTCGATCAACTCCCGACACGAGATCCCGCTGGCCTCCCAGAGCTTGGGGTACATACTGATGTCGGTGAAACCTGGGATGGTGTTCATCTCGTTGACGTACAACGCTCCCGTCTCTCCGGAGAGGAGGAAATCGACGCGAGCCATCCCGGCACAGTCGACGGCCTTGTACGTTCGCAGAGCCAGCTCGCGGACCCTCTGGGTCAGTTCGCCGGAGAGCGGCGCCGGGATGTGAAGGGTGGAAGCTGCGTCGCCCGTGTCCTCGTACTTGGCCCGGTAGCTGTAGAACTCCCGGCTGGGGATGATCTCCCCGGGCACTGATGCCATCGGCTCATCGTTGCCCAGTACACTCACCTCGATCTCTCTGGCCTCAGCCACCGCTGGCTCGACCAGCAGCTTCCGGTCGTAGCGCCCCGCCTCCGACAACCCGACCGTCAGCGCGGTACGATCGGGGCACTTGGTAATCCCGACACTGGAGCCCAGATTGGCTGGTTTCGTGAAGACGGGGTACGGGAATCGGTTCTCGATCCGCGTGATGATCTCCTCAGGATCTGCGTCCCAGGCCCGGCGCTTCACCATCAAGTAGTCCACTGTGGGTAGCTCGTGCGCCTGCATCACGTCCTTGAAGACCACCTTGTCCATCGCCACTGCCGAGGCCATTACACCGGCTCCGACGTAGGGCAAGCCTGCGAGCTCGAGGAGCCCCTGGATCGTCCCGTCCTCACCAAGAGGGCCATGAAGGACCGGGAACACTACATCGATCTGGGCGAGTGGGGTCGCCTGTAGCCCCCGCTCTCTCTCCTCCAAACAGACCAGACTTGGCCGCGAGGGATCGCTCAATAGGGCAGCCGGCTGACTGGCCTCGGGCACATCGGAAGCCAAAGCCTCCATTGGATCTCCCGAAGCGATCCAGCGTCCGTGCCTGGTGATGCCGACGGGGATGATCTCATACTTCTCCGTATCCATCGCCTTCATCACGGAGCGGGCAGAGGCCAGGGAGACCTCGTGTTCCCCAGACTGCCCCCCGAACATCACTGCCACCCGGAGCCTATCCGTCATCTTCGCCTCCCAGGAGTTCCCCGCACGATAGCTTTCCCACTCCGCTCATTCGGTATCCTGCCAACCCAGCAACTCGATCTCCAGCTCCAACCTCACGCCGAGTCTGCGCGCCACCTCGGCCTGCGCGTGCTGAATGAGGTTCCGTACGTCCTCAGCCCTGGCCCCACCGACGTTGATGAAGAAATTGCCGTGCTGCTCCGATATCTGCGCTCCCCCCACGCGATGGCCCTTCAGCCCAGCCTGCTCGATGAGGCGCCCCGCATGATCCCCCGCCGGGTTCTTAAACGTGCACCCCATAGTCGCACCGTGGGGGTGGGCGGCTCTGCGGCGTTCGATGATCTCGTCCGCCTTGGCTCTCAGCGAGAGTGCATCCCCCACTTCCAGCCCCAGCGTCGCCTTCAGAATCACCCAGTCAGCAGGCTCGAGCGCACCGGACCCTCGACAGCGGGTTTGAGCACGCTCTCGTCCAGTACCATCGACACCTTTCAACCTGCTCTCCCGGTATCGAAACTGGAACCATGTGGACGGCCTCTCACGCACTTCACCATCCGGTTCGAGGACGAGGGCAGTGCGCAATACACCCGCCACATCACCGCCATATGCCCCGGCATTTCCGACGATAGCGCCCCCCACGGTGCCGGGCAGTCCCGCAGCCCAGGCCAAGCCCACCAGACCGCCGTTCACAGCTCTCTCGGCCACGGTGGCCAGCTTCGCCCCCGATTCTGCCTCCACAACCCGATTCTGCAAAGAGACGGACGCCGCGCGGTTGATAATCACCAGCCCCCGCAGTCCCCGATCACTGATGAGGACGTTACAGCCACCGCCCAGCACCCGCCAGGGTACGCGCTGCTGTCGAGCCAGTATCACGGCGCGGGCCAGCTCCTCCGCGCTCTCGACCACTATCAACAGATCGGCCGGCCCGCCGACGCGCATCGAGGTGTAGGGAGCCAGCGCCACCTGATGGCGAATCCCCGGCCCCAGAGCTGAGGCCAGCGCCGACCACCTCGACTCAACGGCCATCATCCCTCCGACCCGCCCACCATAAGCAGGGCAAGGCTCTCATCGAGCTCCTCGGCACTCGGTCCCACTCCTCCACCCAGCGGTCCCCGCTCCTACCATCGTCTTCCTCACATCCTACTCCGACAGCGTTTCCAGCACCCACTCACCCACTCGGAAGCCATCCCCCGCCCCCAGGGTGAGCACCACATCACCCGCTCTTACCTCAGTCCCCAACCAGAGTAGAGCTTCCTCCATCGACGCCGCGGCCCGAACACTTGCATGATCCATAGCCTCGACGACATCGGCACTGGATATGCCCCACGTTGCAGTCTCCCGGGCTTCGTATATCGGCAGGATGATGACCTCAGCAGCTTTCGCAAACGATGTGCCAAACTCGTCGAGAAGAACCTTAGTACGGCTGTAGGTGTGCGGCTGCCATACCGCCCAGATCCGACGACCAGGGAAGGACTCGCTCGCCGCCTGGAGGGTAGCTCGAATCTCGGTGGGATGATGCGCATAGTCGTCGACCACCAACACGCCCTCGGCCTCCCCCTTGATCTCAAACCTGCGTGCCACACCCCTAAACGCCGTCAGCGCCTCGCGGGCGACCCGGAAGGGAACGCCGAGGTAGTCCGTCACCGCCAACACCGCCATCGCGTTGGAGGCGTTGTGTGCGCCGGGCACCCGGAGCCGGATGAGCCCCAGCGTATCCCCTTCGTGCACAGCCAGAAAGTCGACGCCCCCGGCTGGATTTGGTCTGATCTCCTCGGCCCGCCAGGCAGCCTCCTGGCGCAACCCGAAGAACGCGACCGTCTTCGTCACAAGCTGCTGCTCACCAATCTGACGGGCTACCGGATCGTCCCAACAAACCACGAGCAATCCCTCATCTGGCACCGTGCTGACGAACGTCTCGAACGCTGCGCGGAAATCCTCAATCGTGGGGTAGCAGTCCGGGTGATCGTGTTCCACGTTGGTCACGACGGCAACCTCGGGCCTGAGGTTGAGAAACGTCCTATCGTATTCATCAGCCTCGACGATGAAGAGGGGCCCACTTC
>SKLM01000412.1 GCA_007123205.1 Thermoflexales bacterium | reverse complement strand
GGTATGGGCGATCGCATGGTGGAGCTGGCTCGCCACAACATCGAACAGGTCCGGGCCGTGGGGGCGAACCGCATCGTGTTCAGCTGTCCCTCGTGCTACTATGCATGGTCTCATCTCTACCCCGAGATGGCCGACACGGCAGGCCTGGCATTTTCGCACGTCACGGAGCTCCTCGCGGCCCTGCTGGAAGGCTGCAGCCTGACCCTGGGCCCCGTCGAGGAGGTCGCGACTTACCACGATCCGTGTGACTTAGGGCGCAAGAGCGGTGTGTATGACGCGCCGCGGATGATACTGGAGAGCATCCCGGGCTTGGAGCTGCGCGAGATGTCTATGACTCGGCAGGACGCGCTCTGCTGCGGGGGAGGAGGGGACGTCGAGACGGCCGACCCCGAAATCCCCGTTCAGGTGGCGATGGAGCGAATCGCACAAGTTGAGGCCACAGGGGCTGGCTATGTGGCTTCCGCTTGTCAACAATGCAAACGCTCCCTCCAGGAGGGTGCGCGAAGGGCTCGTGTTCGAGTGCGGGCCGTTGACGTCGTAGAGCTCCTCTGGCGTTCCATCCAGTCAGCTGAGAGTTGAGGAAGATGGCCACCGGGCTCTGCCGGGGTGATTCTTTGGTCCCTTGAGGTGTTCGCGTGGAGCTCAACCGTCTGGATCTTGTCTCCTGGCAGGATTCTCAGCTCCTCTATCACGCCCAGCCTCGTCTCGACCGCGAAGGACTCAACCTGCTGGCGCCGGCAACACCCTATGTTTGCGTCGGGTACTTCCAGGCCACGGAGCAGGAAGTGGACTTGGCTTACTGCCGCGACAACCAGATCCCTGTCTTTCGGCGCGAGGTTGGTGGGGGAGCCGTCTACCTGGACGGTGATCAACTCTTCTTCCAACTCGTTATTCACCGCGACAATCCTCTGGTCCCTGCTGGCGGCAAGCTGGCGTTCTACCGCGAGTTCCTGGGGGCTCCCATAGCTGCTTACCGCGCGATGGGCATCCCCGCTGAGTATCGGGAAGTCAACGACATCGTAGCTAATGGGCGCAAGGTCTCTGGGTGCGGGGTGGCCGAGATTCGCGATTACCTGGTCCTTGTTGGTAATCTGATCGCGGATTTCGACTATGAGACTATGGCTCGCGTGTTGAAGGTCCCGAATGAGAAGTTCCGCGACAGAGTGTACAAGACGATGCATGAGAATCTCTCCACCATCAGGCGGGAGCTCGGTTTTGTTCCGCCGCGGGAAGAGTTATGGTCACTCCTGTCCGACAAGTTCGTGCAGATCTTGGGCCCGCTTCCGGTAGAGACTGAGGTCGATGAGCTCTGGCGGGCTAAGGCGGATGAACTGGCGAACCGGTTCATCCGTGATGAGTGGCTTCATCAGAAGCGGCGCCGCCAAGCGAGCCGGGACGTGAGGATACGGGCCGGGGTAAACGTGCTCGAGAGAACGCACAAAGCACCGGGTGGCCTGCTCCGCGCCGTCCTGGAGGTGCGCGGAGGCGTGCTGGCGACAGTGGTTATCTCCGGTGATTTCTTCTTCTATCCCCGGGCGAGGCTGCAGCAACTGGAGACTGCCTTGGCCAATGTCCCGTTGGCGGAGGTGGGGGTAACCGTAGCCCGTTTCTATGAGCAGCACGAGATCGAGAGCCCTGGGGTCACGCCTCACGATTTTCGCCAACTGCTGGCTCCTTAGGTCGTTGCTCTCCGACGTCCCGTCGTGTCCATCGGTGTGAGCATGTGCTGCTGGCGACCTACTGCCCATCTCCGTAAGTAGAAAGGCCATCAAGCTCTTACGCTGGCGTACAGTAAGGGAGCGGGGAACCCGACGTTGCGTCCCACGCTTCTCTTACACTCGAGTTGCCCCTCGGCCCGTAAAATTGTGTGTAGTCCTGTGAGGTGCTGCGGAAGAGTGTCGCTGGTCGGAAGCTCCCCGGAGCTGGCAGAGGAAAGGTTGGAACAGGTGCTCTGGTTGCGAGATGGCTACCATACCATCAGGTTGCTCGATGTCCCTTCGAGTCGAGATATTCCTTGCCTGGGCTGTGGCATTCCTGGATGCATCTGGGCTGATGAACCGCACGGAGGCGGCCGCCTATGCGGTGAGGCACAGTATCGGCGGGCGCGCTATGGACGATGTGCGTCATCTTCTGTCGGGATCGCGAAAAGAAAGGGCCGGACGAAGTCCGGCCCTTTCTGGTTAAGTGGGTGGCTCAATCGACGAATCCGATGTCCTTCAGAGGCCAGTACGAGATCCACGCGTGTCCGACGATGTCGTCAATCGGAACAGGGCCGAGGGTGCGCGAGTCATTCGACGCCCCCCGGTTGTCACCCAGGAGAAACACGTGGAGCGGGGGTATGGTCTGCGGTCCATAGTGCCCCCTGCTCGGCTTCACGGTCCACGACTCTTCGAGCAGATTGCCGTTAATGTAAACGCGTCCATCCCTCACCTCGATCGTCTCACCTGGCAAGCCTACTACGCGCTTTATCAACATGTCGCTTTGGGCCGCGGAATCGACGACTACGATGTCCCCTCGACGTGGACCGTGGAAGCGGTACGTGATCTTCTCGATCACAACCCGCTGCGAACTGTGCAACGTGGGTTCCATGCTCTGGCCCAGCACCTGGGTCGCTTGAGCCAGAAACAGGTTGATGAACAAAGCGATGACGACCGCGGGTATGACAGTCTCGCTGATCTCACGCACCGCCCGGAACAGCCAACCGAGCGCTCGAGACGCTGGATGTCTCCGTGGCGGTGTCTCAACCGCTTCTAGCTCAGGGCCCATCTCTTCCACGGCTCTCTACCGGCTTTCTCGCTAGTCTCCGTCAGCGTCGACTTCGCGTCCCGCTTGGCTTGTCGGCCGCACGAGCTTCCTCAGGGGTCCAACCCTCAAGCACCGCCTGTCGGGAAAGACGGATCTTGCCATCGCGGTCGATGTTGGTCACCATCACCATGATCTCGTCACCAACGCTGACCACATCCTCGACGTTCTCGACATACTCGTCGGAGAGCTGAGATATGTGCACCATTCCATCGGTCTTGGGCAAGATTTCGACAAACGCACCGAAATTGGTGACGCGGGCTACACGCCCGGTGTAGATCTGCCCAACCTCGGGCTCCTCCGTCAGAGCTTGGATCATTGCCTGTGCCTTCTCGGCACACGGACCGCTGGTCGCGGCGATGTAGATCGTCCCGTCGTCCTCAATGTCCACGTTGACGTCGCACTCTTCCTCAATGGAGCGAACGGTCTCGCCGCCCGAACCGATTACAGCCCCCAGTTTCTTGGGATCGACATGGATGATCGTCATCCGTGGTGCGTAGGCGGAGAGATCCTCTCGAGGCTCAGCAATCGTCTCAGTCATGACGTCGAGAATCTGCAGCCGTGCCTCCCGGGCCTGCCCCAACGCCTGTTCTAACAGCTCGTATGAGATGCCACCGATCTTGATGTCCATCTGCAGCGCTGTGACCCCTTCGCGCGTGCCGGCAACCTTAAAATCCATGTCGCCGATGTGGTCTTCCAGGCCCTGGATATCGGTCAGGATCTGGTAATCCGTACCCTCCTTCATCATACCCATGGCAATCCCGGCGACGGGCGCTTTGATTGGGACACCGGCGTCCATCAGGGCCAGGGTACTGCCGCAGACGCTGGCCATAGACGTCGAGCCATTCGAGCTGAGTACGTCGCTGACGACACGCATTGTGTAGGCGAACTCATCCTCATCGGGAAGCATCGGCAGTAGCGCTCGCTCACCCAGAACCCCGTGTCCGATCTCCCGTCGCTTGGGACCGCGCAGCGGCCACGTCTCACCGGTGGAGTAAGGGGGGAAGTTGTAGTGGTGCATATACCGTTTCTTCTCCTGGGGTGACAGATCATCGATCATCTGTTCCTCTCGTGGTGTGCCTAGCGTGGCCACCGAGAGCACTTGGGTCTCACCCCGCGTGAAGAGCCCTGACCCATGGGCTCGAGGCAGCAACCCTACCTCCGCCGACAGGGATCGGATCTCCTCGGGCCTGCGTCCATCCGCGCGCACGCCTTCGTAGATCGTCCGCCGCCGGATGATGTCGCGCATCACGTTGCTTAGGGCTTCTTTGATGGTGTCCGTGTCCCACGCCTCCTCCAGCTCAGCAATCAACTGGTCTTGGAGCTCGCGGACACGGGCGTCCCGACTCTCCTTGTCAGCGGCTTCATAGACCGCTTCTTCGACCTCACCGCTTGCTCTTTGTCGTACCGTCTCCACCAGCTCATCAGGCACGACGCCGTGCAGCTGGTACTCTCGCTTCGGCTTTCCGACAGCTTCACGCATCTCATGCTGCGTCCGGATTGTGTCCTGAATGGCATCGAATCCGGCGCGAAGCGCCTCCACAAGGATGTGCTCTTCGACGCCATCCGCGCTAGCCTCGACCATCAATATGGCGTCACCTGTGCCCGCCAAACTCAGGTCGAGCTGACTCTTCTCCATCTGGGAAAGGGTTGGGTTGATGACCAGCTGACCGTCAACGTACCCGACTCGAGTTGCTCCGATAGGCCCTCCAAACGGAACGTCCGAGATCGTCAAGGCTGCCGACGCGCCGAGGATGGACAGGGTGTCGGGCTGGTGCTTCTCATCTTGAGAGAGAGGCGTGATGATGACCTGCACATCATTGCGCATCTTCTTGGGAAACAGGGGCCGAATGGGTCGATCGGTCAAGCGCGCGATCAGTGTGGCGGACTCTGGTGGTCGTCCTTCCCGGCGGAAGAAAGACCCGGGAATCCGGCCCGCCGCGTAGAGCCGCTCCTCGAAATCAACCGTAAGGGGGAAGAAGCTTATTCCCGGTCGAGTGTCCCGGGACATGGTTGCTGTCACCAGCAACTTGGTGTCTCCGGACGTTACCGTAACTGCCCCACCTGCCAGCGGGGCGAGCCGTCCTGTCTCCAAGGTGACCGGATGCTCTCCCAGCTCTGTGGTGAACGTTTGACTACTCACTTGTGTACCTCCATGTGTGCGACCAGACGCGGGGATTCAGGGACTGGGGGGTGGGTCGTAGCCCTGAGCTCACTACGCGCCACCCCCCAATTCCTGGCCCTGCGTCTGGTCCGGTCTGTCTGACATCCGAAACGAGCGGGCGAGGACGATGCCTAGATCCACTCGTCTGGCTCACTGATCTGTGGAACTACCTGCGCAGCCCGAGTCGCTTGATGATCTCCTTGTAGCGATCGGGATCTTCACGACTGAGATAGGTGAGATGGCGACGTCGCTGGCCTACCATCTTGATCAGGCCACGACGGGAATGCTCATCGTGCTTGTGCTCCTTGAGGTGTTCCGTCAACTGACTGATGCGCGTGGTTAGCAGCGCGATCTGAACTTCCGGTGATCCTGTGTCGTCAGGCTTCCGTCCGTACTCTTCAATTATCGCTTCCTTTTCGCCTTTGCTCAGCGACACCATGCCCTCCTTGTATACCCTGCCTAGACCTCGCAGGGATTCTACCACGATTTGGGTCGCCACGCAAGATCGCGGAGTGCACCATCCTGGATGCCGCACAACGCCCGTTTGTAGACCCGACCGAATCGCGGTAGAATCCATTCCTTGTCTCGGCCGACGAAACGCTCACCGCTCGGCAGCGCTTTCCGTAAGACAGACAATGGGAGATGCGGGTTGAGAGAGACGGATCGTAACCTGTTGCCTGACGGCGTGGAGGTTGCCCAAGCGGCTACCATCGTTGCTGTCGGTAACGTAACTAGCCGATTCTTGGGATTGGTGCGTGAGATCGTAAAGGCCGATCTGTTCGGAGCCGGTGGGCACGTGAGCGCCTTGGACACCGCCATGGTGCTACCGAGGATGATCTTCGCCCTGGTGGCGGGCGGCATGATCAACTCTGCCCTCATACCCGTCCTGTCTGACTATGCCGCCCCCGAGAGCCGCACCGAGCTTTGGCAATTGCTGAGCATTCTTCTCAGCATAGTGGCGGTGGCGGTGACGGGACTGGTGGTCTTGGGCGGGGTGTTTGCCCCGCAGTTGGTCTGGTTGTCGGCTGCGGGTTTGCCGCTAGCCGATCAGCAGTTGGCTGTAAGGCTGCTCCGCATCATGCTGCCCGGAGTGTTGTTCATGAGCTTGGCCAGCCTTCTGTCAGGGGCTCTCTACGCGCTCAACCGCTTTGCATTTCCTGCTCTGACCGCTGCCGTCTTCAACGTTGCCCTCGTTGCGGTTGTGCTAGCTGTGGGGCGTGAGTGGGGCGTCTACAGCATGGCGGTAGGGCTGGTGGCGGGGGCCTTGCTGCAGGTTGTCTTCCAGCTGCCCGCGCTTCGCGATGCTCGCCTTCGCCTCGTATTCAACCTCCAGCATCCGGCTCTTCGGCGCATAGGACGCCTGTATCTGCCTATCCTGGCCGGACTCGCGGTAGACAAACTGGCTGAACTGCTCAGCTACCGGTTGGCTTCGCATACCGGCCCCGCGTCCCCTGCTTGGATGACGTACTCCGCCACCATCATCCAGTTCCCCCTGGGGCTCGTCGGCACCGCTATCTCAATCGCCCTTCTGCCTACCCTCTCACGACACGCCAACCGAGGAGAATCTGACCAGTTCAGCACGACGCTATCTCATGGCCTGCGTCTGGTCGTTGCCCTCACGGTGCCGGCCACCTTCGGGCTCTGGGTGCTCTCAACTCCCCTCGTTCGACTCGTCTTCGAGCACGGGGATTTCACAGCTGCCGATACCGTGGCAACAGCAGCAGCCCTGCGCTTTCATCTTCTTGGACTGACCTTCGCCGCGGTTGATCAGCCCCTTATCTTCTCTTTCTACGCTCGGAAGGACACCTGGACCCCGGCACTAGTCGGAGTTGCCACAGTCCTACTCTACGCGGTTATCGCGCTGGCCCCAGTCGCCTTCGTGCCCCTGACCCTGAATTGGCTGATATTCGCAAACTCCGTCAAGTGGGCTGCCCACGCGTTAATTATGCTCCTTCTGTTACGTCGGCAGACTGGGGGACTAAGCGCTCGGGGCCTGTCGAAGACCGTGCTCACTGCTGTGCCTCTATCCCTTCTGATGGCGATGGTGGTCCGTTTCAGTCTCCTGGGGATGCAGCGCATTGTGCCACCTGGGACGTTGGGAGAGCTGCTTCTGGTTGCAGTTCCGGGTGTGGCTGGTCTGACCGTATACGGCGTGCTGGCTGCTCTTCTGGGAATGGATGAGATTCGGCTATTGACCGGGGCCATCGGTCGCTGAGGCCAAGCCTGGCATGCTCATCAACGGTCGCCGCAGGGCACCCTGTCCTCTTTTATGGGGCAACTGAGTTGGGACCGCGACCTGGTCGCCTTGCAGGGGTCATATCGGAAAGGGTGATTACTTGACCCCGTGCTAGCGCGATGCTAGAATGGCTCCATCTGGCTCGGGACTGGAGTCTAGTCGCGGTTTCCCACGGTTAGATCGCCTGGACTTCTCTGGCTCATCTCTTGACCGAAAGAGAAGAATGTCAAGAATCACCACCGATCTGCGCTGGAGGTGCGGTCCGCGACGAATAATCCGATTCGCCAGCGGAATGGAGCCTGCCTATCGCTACATTGCCGGAACCGGCCCACCGGGGGTAGGACTCGAACGAGCTACTGGTCTGTGATTGGCGTCCTGCACCCTGTGACCCCGAATCGTCTGCAGAGGTGTCTGCTCGGAGAGGAATCCGGGCTGCTCATCCTGCACCATATCGATTCGTGAGACTGGGAGGCGTGGTCGAACTAGATCAGAACGGAGGTATACCATGGATCTGAACTTGGACCTGGATCGTGACGTGCCCGTCTTGAGTTGGGAACCGCACCTGTCCTTGCGGACCGTGGGGATGCGAAGCTCCGCTATTCGTGAGTTGCTGAAGCTTACTCAGCAGCCTGATATCATCTCCTTTGCCGGGGGGCTCCCCGCACCAGACTTCTTCCCGCTTCGGGAGGTGGAGGAGGCGTGTCGCTACATCGTTCACGAACACGGCAGCCGGGCCCTTCAGTACAGCGCCACGGAGGGACACGGTCCGCTAAAGGAGTATCTCGCTGAGTCGATGCACAGGTACGGCGTCCCTGCTAGAGCGGACAATGTCCTGCTGACCAACGGGTCTCAACAGGCCCTCGATCTCATCGGGAAGATCTTCATCGATCCCGGTGACTACGTCCTCACCGGTCGTCCCACCTATTTGGGAGCCATACAAGCTTGGAATGCCTATCAGGCTCGCTACCATACCGTGAGACTGGATGACGAAGGAATGGTAGTGAGTGAGATAGAGCACGCCTATGAAAAGGCGGTGACCGATTCCGGCAGACCGCCCAAGTTCATCTATGTCCTTCCAAACTTCCACAATCCCGCCGGTACGACGCTCACCCAGGAGCGGCGCGAGCAGTTGGCTGACATCGCCACGCAGCTTGACCTTCCTGTGGTTGAGGATGACCCATACGGGCAGCTACGTTACGAGGGTGAGGATCTTCCCCCCATATGCACCTACATCCCGGAGCGCACGATCTACCTGGGCACGTTCTCCAAGATTCTGGCCCCTGGACTTCGCCTCGGCTGGATCGTGTGCCCGGAGGTTTTGATGGGCTGCTTCGTGCAGGCCAAACAAGGGGCGGATCTCCACACTGGAACATTCGTCCAATACGTCGCCAACGACATCTGTCAACGGGGCTTCCTGAGACAACACGTAAAGGAGTTGCGCGAGGCCTATAAGGCCCGGCGGGATACAATGCTGGACGCGTTGACCGAGTTCTGGCCCGATTCGTGCAGGTGGACCCGTCCTCAGGGCGGGTTGTTCCTCTGGGCACGGGTACCGGAGGGAATCGACACGCGAGACTTCCTGAAGCAGGCGTTGGTGGAGAAGGTGGCGTACGTACCTGGCGTCCCCTTCTACCCCAACGAGGACGGCGGGTTCGATGCTATGCGACTCAACTTCTCCTACTC
>SKLM01000268.1 GCA_007123205.1 Thermoflexales bacterium | reverse complement strand
TTCCGGATCCCCGTGTCGGCTGAGGCGGCGCCCGATGCGCGGGCTGAGGTCGAGGTGGGAGAGCTGGGGTATTGGCCCACGGGCGAGGCGTTCTGCATCTTCTTCGGGCGGACGCCGGCCAGCACTGATGAGGAGCCACGGGCAGCGAGCCCGGTGAACGTGGTGGGACGCGTGCTGGGCGATCCAACGGCCTTTCGAGAGGTGCCGGCCGGGGCGACGGTGACGCTGGAGCGGAGCGAGGCGACCTAGTCCCGGCAAGCGGGCGTCAACGGGGCCCGCCAGCCGGTCACGGGGGACCTTGCTTGAGGCATAGGTCGAGCACTCAGCACGGCTTGCCGTCTGTCTCAGGTAGGTCGCGGTCACTCCCCGTCAGGGTTGGGTCCTGAGCAGGCGCATTCCGTTCAGGATGACGATCAGCGACGCGCCAACATCGGCTAAGACCGCCATCCACAATGTGGCTGTGCCGGGGATGGCGAGGGCCATGAAGGCCGCCTTGACCAGCAGGCTGAAGCCGATGTTCTGGCGCACGATGCGGAGGGTGCGCCGACTGAGCCGCATGGCGAAGGGGAGTTTGCTCAGGGCGTCGGCCATCAGGGCGACGTCAGCGGTTTCCAAGGCCTGGTCGCTGCCTGCGCCGCCCATAGCGATGCCAACGGTGGCCCGCGCCAGGGCCGGGGCGTCGTTGATCCCGTCACCCACCATGGCGACCCGACCGTACTCAATGAGCAGCCCGTCGATGGCGTCCAGCTTGCCGTCCGGCAATAGATTGGCGTGGAAGCTGTCGAGGCCGGCCTGGGCGGCAACCGCCGCTGCGGTGCGCTCGTTGTCGCCGGTGAGCATGACCGTGCGACGGATGCCGGTCCGCCTGAGGGCGGCGATGGTCTCCCGGGCGTCGGGCCGGACCGTGTCGGCGACGGCGATGAGGCCGGCGACGCTCGACTGGCCTCCCCGGATGGATGCGACGAACAGGACTGTCTTCCCTTCCTCCTCAAGGGCCTCTCCCCGGGCGATGAGCGTCGCGGGGAGATCGACCGCGGACTCCCTGAAAAGAGGTAGGCTACCGACATAGATCTGGGTGTCCCGAACCCGGGCCCGGATACCCCGACCGGTGAGGGCCTCGACCTCACGGGCGGGCGTGAATAGAATGTCCCGTTGCTCGGCAGCGCGGACGATGGCTCGCGCTAGAGGGTGGTCGCTAGCCGCCTCCGCAGCCGCGGCCATGCGAAGCAAGTTCTCCTCCCATTCCCCCCCTCTGGGCTTGCCGTGTCCGGAGGTCGGGTGGTGGGAAGGGGGCAAGGGGATTATGTCGGTCACCGTGGGCTCACCGTGGGTCAACGTCCCGGTCTTGTCGAAAGCTACCGCACGCAGGGTACCCGCGGCCTCCAGGTAGGCACCACCCTTAAACAGCACCCCCTGCTGCGCTGCGCTAGCGATAGCGCTGATGATGCTGACGGGCGTGGAGATCACGAGGGCGCACGGACAGGCGATGATCAAGAGAGCCAGCGCGCGGTAGAGCCAGCCGTTGCTGGTCGATGTCGCCAGGAAGGGCTGTCCGAAGAAGAGGGGTGGGACGGAGGCGATGAGGGCGGCGAGCCCCATGACGGCGGGCGTGTAATAGCGGGCGAAGACGTCGACCCAACGCTGGGAGGGTGCCTTCTTCAGCTGGGCCTCCTGGACCATCTGGACGATGCGGCTGATGGTGTTGTCATCGGCCAGGTGGGTGACCTCGATCTCCAGCGTGGCCGGCCCGTTGATGGAGCCGGCGAAGATCTGCGACCCTAGCTGCATCTGCACCGGGATGCTCTCCCCGGTGATGGGTGCCTGGTCGACGACGGAGGTTCCCCGACGCACGATGCCGTCCATGGGCACCCGTTCGCCAGGGCGGACGACAACCAGATCCCCCAGCGTCAAGTCCTCCACTGGTACGCGCTCCAAGTCGGGCAGACGGGAGGCCTCAGCCGGGGCCAGCTCCATGAGGGAGCGGATGGCGTGCCGCGCCCGATCCATGGTGTACTCCTCCAACGTCTCGCCCAGCCCGAAGAGGAACACCACCAGCGCACCCTCTTCCCAGGCACCGATGGCGACCGCGCCCAGAGCGGCCAGGGTCATGAGAAGGTTGACGTCCATCTGGCGGGTGATCCACGCGCCGACGATGCCTCGGCGGGCGACGCGGAAGCCAGCGACGGCGATGGCCAGTCCGTAGAAGGCGTGGGAGACGGAGGCGGAGAGGCCCGCTCTCGCCATAACTAGCGCCAGCACGATCAGTGCGCCGGCGACTACGGTCACGGCGGCACGGCGCTGCTGCATCACGAAGGCGAGGAACCCGGGCAGGCCATCGGGCTCAACCTGGCCTATTCCCTCTCGCTCGTCACGCACGTCGTAGCCCAGCCGGCGGATCCGCTCGACGATGTCGGCCTGGGTCAGCCGTTCGACATCGTACTCCACGCGCATTCGAGCGGAAGTGAAGCTGACGGCGGTGTGCAGCACGCCGTCCAGCCGGCTGACACCTTTCTCGAGCTTGAGGGCGCAGTCGGCGCAGTCCATGCCAGCGATGCGCAGGTCGCGGTGGCGGTAGTGCTGCTGGATGGTGATGCCTTCCTGCCGGGCGATCCGCGCCACGTGGGCCAGGGAGATCAGGTTGGGATCGTAGTGGAGGCAGAGCCGGGCGAGGTCGCTGTCCTGATCCAGGTGTGCTCTCGCGATTCCCTTGTGGAGATGGAGGGCCCCCTGCAGCCGCTGCACGCAGTCCGGACACCCCCCGTTATCAGGCAGGAGCACCGGCATTCCCAGTTTCAGTCTCTCGATCATCAGTCGTGCGAGACGTGGTCGAGTCCCTGCCGAAAGAGATCGCGGATGTGATCGTCATCCAGCGTGTAGAAGACGTGGCGGCCCTTCCTTCTGAACCGCACCAGCCGCTTCTCCCGCAACGTGGCCAGCTGATGGGAGACGGCCGACTGGCTCACCCCGACCGCCTCCGCGAGCTCGTGGACGCAGAGCGCGTCGTCAAGCAGCGCCGAGATGATGCGCACGCGGGTAGGATCGCTCAGGGCCTTGAACGTCTCGGCCAGACGGGCTGCGGTGCCGTCATCGACCGGAGAGTGGCGGATGCCACCCTCACCTTCTGCGGTAGGATGTGTTTCTTCACACTCGTCCCTCATATCCGTTTCCTCTGCGGCCGGTGATTCCAGGGAGCCATAGCCCATATATGAACAAGTGCTCATATATTAGCACGACCCAGGGCTGGTGTCAAGGGGCTGTTTGCGGAAGCGGGTCGAAGGGGTTATACTAAGCCGTCGCAGCAATGACCGTCGTCGCAGCGATGAACACGAGTTGAGTAGGAGGGATCAGATTGGATAGAGCATTGCTGGAGGTAAGAAAGGTGTCGGTCCGCCGGCCCGGGGCAGAGGTGCTCAGGAATGTGGACCTTACGGTCGGGCGCGGCGAGATTCACGCCTTGCTGGGGCTGAACGGCTCGGGAAAGACAAGCTTGGCCCTGACGTTGATGGGAGCGGCAGGGTATGAGCCTGAGGAGGGGCGCATCTGGTTGGACGGCGAGGATATCACCGAGCTCTCCGTAACAGAGCGCGCTCGCAAAGGGCTGACGCTGGCGTGGCAGGCCCCGGCTCGGTTCGAGGGCATACCGGTCGCGGACTACCTGGCGCTGGGGATGGATGAGCCCACGCTGGATCGGATCGAAGAGGCGCTGGAGGCGGTGGCGCTGGCTCCCCGGGCCTATTTGGGCCGGTCGGTCGACAGCGGGCTATCGGGAGGCGAGCGGAAGCGGATCGAGCTGGCCGCCGTGCATGCCATGCGGCCGCGACTGGCTATCCTCGATGAGCCCGATTCGGGCATTGATGTGCTGTGTCTGGAGGATGTGATCTCGCTGGTTCGGCGCATGGCGGATGAGGGCACTTCGGTGCTTCTGATCACCCATAGGGACGAGATGACGAGCGTCGCCGATAAGGCTTCCCTGATGTGTGCGGGGTCGGTGGTCAGCAGCGGTACCCCTGACCAGGTACGCGATTACTTCGCCCGGCGCTGCCGGCCCCACGCCGATCTGCTGGGCAGCCAGCCGTGGGGTGAGGGCGCCGGTGGGGCGTATGAGCGTGTCGTGGCGGAAGGGGTGTGTGATGAGTAGACACGGTACTCCCGGGGTGCGGCAGTCTGTCCTGAAGGAGCGGGACCCGGCGTGGGCCAGCGAGTTCGAGGCTATGATGGAGGCGTACGAGAAGGCGGGTGGCAGAGCGGAGGTGCTGCAGGGAGGACGAGTCGGCAGTGCCGTGATCAGCGCCAATCAGGTGCTTGCGGTCAATCAGGTCGACGGGGTCAGCATTGACGCCGAGGAGCAGGAGCACGGTGTTCGAGCGCGCATCACCGTGGCGCCGGGCACGAAGACAGAGCATCCGGTGCACCTCTGTTTTGGGGTGGTGGGTGAGGAGGGACTGCAGGAGATCGTCTCCGAGTTTGAGATCGGCGAGGGGGCGGATGTGGGTTTTCTGGCGCACTGCACGTTTCCCAATGCTGTGCGGCTGCGGCACGTGATGGACGCGCGAGTTCACGTGGGGGCGAACGCGACTATGCGTTACAGGGAAGCCCACTACCACGGATCGGAGGGCGGTATGGAGGTGCTACCGACCACCTACGCCGTGGTAGAGGAGGGCGGTCGCCTGGAGACTGAGTTCAACCTGACCGAGGGACGAGTCGGTCGGATGGCGATCAAGTTCGAGGTTGACGTGGCGGCCCGCGGTGTGGTGGAGTTGACGGCCAAGGCCTATGGATCGGGGGACGACGATATTCGGGTGGACGAGGTCGTGCGTCTCAACGGCGCGGGGGCGCGCGGTCTGATCCGGACCCGGGCGGCCGTTCGTGATGGGGCCAAGAGCGAGGTCTACACCACCATGGAAGGGAACGCCGCGACGGCGATGGGCCATATGGATTGCACGGAGATCGTGCGAGGCGGAGCAGAGGCAAGAAATGTCCCCGTTGTCGTCGTACGTCACGACCAGGCCCGGGTGACTCACGAGGCGGCGATCGGGAGCGTCGGCAAGGAAGAGCTGGAGACCCTGATGGCCCGCGGTTTGAGTGAGGACGAAGCCGTCGATATCATCATTCGGGGTATGCTGAGAGGGTAGGGGCAGCCTGTTGTGGGTGAGCTGCGTGTTCGCGACTTCGGGCAGGCGAAGTTGGGCGAGCCGATTTGTTCGGCGGGAACGGGCACGGAACGTGGGCCGGCTCTCGCGAGGATCGACGGGATCTTAGCGTGTCAAGGAGTGTGCAGTAGAGATGAAGAACATAGCAGTCATCGGTGTCGGGTACGTGGGCCTGGTGACCGGGGTATGTCTGGCCGATCTCGGAAACCGGGTCGTGTGTGTGGACATCGTGGAAGCAAAGATCGAGAAGCTGAAGCAAGGCGAGATGCCCATCTACGAACCGGGTCTGGAGGACCTCGTCGATCGGAACGTCAAGGCAGGCCGGTTGAGCTTCACCACGTCATACGCGGAGGGTCTGAAGGAGGCCGATTTCGTCTTCATTGCCGTTGGCACTCCAGAAGGGGTAGACGGAGAGGCCGATCTTCGTCACGTGCGTATGGCGGCCCGATCGATCGCCGAGGGGATGACTCACCCGATGATCATCGTCAACAAGGCCACCGTTCCGGTCGGCACAGGTGACTGGGTAGCCGATCTGATTCGGCAGTACCGGAATGGGAATGACGATTTCGCGGTGGTGTCGAACCCTGAGTTCCTACGTGAGGGCTCGGCCATCAGCGACTTTCTGGATCCGGATCGGGTGGTTCTGGGCTCGCTGGATCTCGATGCGGCCGAGAAAGTGGCTCAGTTATACCTGCCGCTCCGCGCCACGATCATGATCACGGACCTGCGCACGGCTGAGATGATCAAGTACGCTTCGAACGCTTTCCTGGCCACGCGGATCTCGTTCATCAATGAGATCGCGAATATCTGCGAGGCACTGGGTGCCGACGTGAAAGAGGTGGCCACGGGAATGGGATATGACCAGCGGATCGGCCACGGCTATCTGGATGCTGGAGTTGGCTACGGCGGCAGCTGCTTCCCCAAAGATGTGAAGGCGCTCACGTATATGGCTGAGACCAAGGGACGGCATCCGCAGCTGCTGCGGGCCGTGATGGATATCAACGACGATCAGCGTCGGCAGATAGCGCGCAAGGTCGAGAATGCCCTGGGCAGTCTTCAGGACAAGGTCGTCGGGTTGTTGGGCCTGGCCTTCAAGCCGAACACGGACGATATGCGGGAAGCGCCGGCGATCTACATCGCCGAGTTGTTGATGGCGGGCGGGGCAACGGTACGCGGCTATGATCCGGTGTCGGAAGCTGTAGCAGCCCGAGTGCTGCCGAGCGTGGAGCTGTCCGATAGTGCCTATGACCTGGCCGAGGGGTGCGATGCTCTGGTTGTGGTCACCGACTGGAACGAGTTCAAGAATCTCGACATGGCGCGCATCCGCGGCCTGATGCGGGGAAACGTGATCATCGATGGGCGCAACATCTACGAGCCGGGCCCGATGAGGGAGCTCGGGTTCTACTACCGCGGTGTGGGGCGGGGATACGAGTTGGGCTAGCCGGATGTCGAGCTGGCGATCACCTTCCACATCGTACAGCAGTCCCTCCACCGGGCAGTTCATCCAGACCGAGCTGGACAACGGCCTGATGGTGCTGGTGAAGGAGGCCCACGCGGCGCCTGTGGCGAGCTTCTGGGTCTGGTACCGGGTCGGAAGCCGCAATGAGCATCTGGGCGTGACAGGGATCTCGCACTGGGTGGAGCATATGCTCTTCAAGGGGACCACCACCTTCCCCAAGGGGGCAGCCGAGAAGGCGATTGCCCGCCACGGCGGGGTATTCAACGGTGCGACCTGGTATGACTTCACCACCTTCTATGCTACGTTGCCGGCGGAGCGCATTGAGCTCTCGCTCCGTATCGAGGCCGATCGGATGGTGAACGCCGTGTTTGCCCCGGGGGAGGTGGAGGCGGAGCGATCGGTGATTCTCAGCGAGCGGCAAGGGGCGGAGAACAACCCTGAGTTCCTGCTGCACGAGGAGCTAATGGGCGCGGCACTTCGCGTTCATCCCTATGGCAGCCCGACGATCGGCCACATGTGTGACCTGGAGACGATCAGCCAGGCGCAGCTGCGCCAGCACTATGAGAGCTATTATGTGCCCAACAACGCGCTGATCGTTGCGTCGGGGGACATCGACGCTTCCCGTATGCTGCGGCTGATTGACGAGCACTTCGGAGTGATCGCCCGTGGTCGTGACGCTCCCACCGTGACGGCCGTGGAACCACCTCAGCGGGGCGAGCGGCGGATCGTGGTCCGGCGGGAGGGTTTCGTACCCTATCTAGCGGTGGCGTTCCGAGCCCCCGGTGTACGAGAGCCAGATTTCCTGGCCTTGGCGGTGCTCAATGCGATCCTGACCGGAGCGAGTGCCATGACGTTCCAAGGAGGGGGACTCACCAACAAGAGCTCCCGTCTCTACAAGGCTCTCGTGGCGCGGGAGCTGGCTGTGGATGTGTCTGGGATGCTCCTTCCGACGATCGATCCTTTCGTCTACACGCTCTCGGCAGTGGGGCGGCCCGGCTGTGCGCTGGCTGAGGTGGAGGAAGTGCTGGAAGCTGAACTGGTGCGCGTCAAGAACGAAGAGGTGCTCTCAGAAGAGGTGGAGAAGGCGATCAAGCAGGCGCAGGCTCAGTTCGCCTATTCGAGTGAATCTGTCACCGGTCAGGCGCTGTGGCTGGGCTTCAGTGAGATCTTCGCCGACCACTCGTGGGCTGAGAACTACCTGGAGAATCTGGGCGCTGTCACCGTGAAGGACGTGAGGCGGGTGGCGGAGCTGTATCTGGAGCGGTCGCGTCAGACCGTGGGTTGGTACATCCCGACGAGTGATGCGTAAGGCGCGGCGAGTAGGGCGGGCTGCTACGTGTTGGATGTGATGAGGTGAGTATGTCCTTTCCCGGGCCTGATGATATCACGCGCCACGTCCTGCGCAATGGAGTGGTACTCCTAGTGCGGGAGAACCGCATGAGCCCTTCGGTCGTGCTGACCGGTTCACTGGAGGTCGGAGCATACGACGAGCCCCGGCAGATGGCCGGGTTGGCGAGTTTTACTGCCGACATGCTGATGCGCGGAACAGACAGCCGATCCTTCGACGAGATCTATGGGGCATTGGAGGGGGTTGGGGCAAGTATGGGGATCGGCGGTGGGACCCATACCACGGGCTTCGGGGGCAAGAGTCTGGCCAGAGAGCTGCCGCTGATGCTCGATGTGTTGTCCGACTGCTTGCGCCGACCGTCGTTCCCCCGACACGAGGTGGAGAAGATCCGCGGCGAGATCATAGCCGACCTGGCGGAGCGGGCTCACGACACGGGACGCATGGCGAATCTAACGTTCTATGAACTGGCGTATCCGGAGGAGCATCCCTATGCCGTCAGCCTGAGCGGCTACCGGGAGACGGTTGAAGGCATCGCGCGGGATGATCTGGCGGACTTCTATGCGCGGGGCTACGGACCCCGAGGGATGGTCCTGGTCGTGGTGGGGGCCGTGAACACGGAGCAAGTCGTGGCGCAGGTTGACGGAGCCTTCGGCGATTGGGGGGGCCAGACGATATCGCGCGAGCCTCTGCCGGAGGTGGGGCGCATCACCGAGGTGCGGGAGCGAGCGCTGACGATCGCCGACAAGACGCAGTCGGACATCGTCCTCGGATATCCAGGCCCGGCTCGGACTGAGCCAGATTTCCTCGATGCCCGAGTGTGCAACACTGTTCTCGGTGTGTTCGGACTGATGGGGCGGTTGGGAGAGAAGGTACGGGACGAGCAAGGGTTGGCCTATTCCTCGTATAGTCGTCTGAGTGGAGGGCCAGGACCAGGTCCCTGGCGAGTTGTGGCGGGCG
>SKLM01000190.1 GCA_007123205.1 Thermoflexales bacterium | reverse complement strand
ATGCTGATGCCCTGCTCCCGGAATAGGCGCGCAATGAGGTTGGTGCAGGTCTTGGCGCCGCAGGCGCCCATACCGGCCCGAGTTACCGCTTTGATGTGGTTCACGTCGCGCACGCCGGCCCGAATCAGCTCCCTAATCTCGCGTGCCGTCACCCGCTCACAGCGGCAGATGACCTCGTCATCAGGAATGCGCTCGACGACCGTCGCCAGGGGCTCTGAGACCCAGGGTTCCTGCACGCGGATGCCAGCGATGCGCTTCGCGATGGCCCGCGGAGCGTTCACCTGCACCAGGAGGGCCCGGTCAGCGAATCGCGGCTGCCGGACCCTCAGTACCTCGACAGGGCCCAGAACCGCGCCCTCGGTGTCCAGCACCGTGACGGTGTCGCCCGCTTGGACGGACCGGGCGGCGAACTCGTAGGGCACGGTGACCGTCGCGTACTCGGAGCCGTTCCTGTAGTCAACGAGGGTGACGGCCAGGGCGGGGCAGATGGCGACGCATTTCTCGCAGCCGATGCACTCGTCACCGGCGAACTCGGGCAGGCCGCGGATGTCGTCAACGCCAATGGTGATACAGCCCTGCGGGCAAACCGAGGTGCAGGGGTTGCAAGGGATCTCCTGGGCGCAGTGAAGCACGGGGAAGATGCCCTCGTCGTCATCGGGGA
The DNA here is from genome assembly GCA_007123205.1 of Thermoflexales bacterium. Classification (GTDB taxonomy): domain Bacteria; phylum Chloroflexota; class Anaerolineae; order B4-G1; family B4-G1; genus SKLM01. The sequence goes on along the minus strand of SKLM01000190.1, from coordinate 25,306 downwards.
TGTCCTCGGTGACCACTGCGCCGGGGCTTGACTTGAGGATCTCTGCGGTGCGGTGCCACTCGGGGGGCACGTCACCGACGTCCCGCCCCAGAGCCTTAGCGATCTCCAGCCCGCGGATGCGCCCGGTGAACATGGCGGCCGATGCCTCAGCGATCTCCTCGGCATCCCCTGCGGTGTAGACTGGAAGGCCGAACTCCTCGGCCTTACTGACGAACTCGTCCACCGGATCGAGCCCGACGGCGACGAGGATGGTGTCACAGGGGAATGTCCTCTCCGTGTGGGGCACGGGCTCCCAGTTTTTGTCGATCTCGGCGATGGTGATGGAGGCCACCTGGTCCTCCCCGTTGGCGCTGAGAACGGTGTGCGAGGTATAGATGGGAACCCCGAGTCGGGCGAGCTTGTCCTTGTGCACTTTGTAACCGGAACACTCGGGCAACGCCTCGCAGAGGCCGACCACGTCGATGCCGGCCTGAAGGGCGTGATATCCCGCGATCAAGCCGACGTTGCCGCCGCCGACGACGAACAGGCGATCCGCCGACTTGACCCGGTCGCGGTTCACGAGGGTTTGGAAGGCGCCGGCACCATAGACCCCGGGGAGGGTGTTCCCCCGGAAGGCGAGGGACTTCTCCCGCGCCCCGGTGGCCACCATCAGGATCTGAGGGCGTACCAGGGTGTAGTGACCCTGGCGGAGCAGGCCTACCTTCCGGTCGGAGAAGACGGCCAGGGCGGTTGTATCCAGCCAGATCTGGACGTTCTCAAAGTCAGCCGCCTCCCACTCCAACCTCTCGGCGATGTCGATGCCCCGGGTGCCGGCGTAGCAGGCCTCGATAGACCCGAAGAACTTGTGGGTCTGGAGAACCAACTTGCCCCCGAGACGGTGTTTGTCATCGACGATGAGGGTCCGCACGCCAGCACTGCCCAGCTCGATGGCCGCCGACAGGCCCGCCGGCCCGCCGCCGATGATCAGACACTCGATGTCCACGGTGCGGATGGTGCGGGTTTCCGGTGGGGTCTGCAGGTCGGGCAGCCGCGGTCTTCCCTCCAAGGGCTCGATGGCCATACCGGGCAGAACCGGGGCCATACAGGACTTGATGGGCAAGCCATCGGCCATCACCAGACACTGGGCACATTGTCCGTTGGCGCAGAAGAGGCCCTGGGGGGCTCCGTCCTTGTGGTGATGCCCGAAGATCCGGACGCCGTTGGCGAAGAGGGCCGACGAGATGGTCTCTCCCTCGCGAGCGTTCATCCTGCGCCCCCTCCATGTGAACTCGAGGGTCGGCCCATCGTCCGTAGGCAGGATGGGGTGTTCACGGATCCGGTAGTCCGGCATGCGGGTGCCTCCTGTCCCTGTCATCCCTGCGGCCTGATCCGGCGTGGACACCGGCCCGGGCCTCCAATCAGCTCAGCACGGGTCGCCAGGAGTCTATCATTCTCAACCTCAAGGTGACCGGCACTGGCCCATCGTGCCCTCAGCATAGAGTACGACAGCGACAGCCCTGCTGCTTCGTCTGTCACGCCATCGCCCAACTGCCGGTCACCTCGACCTCTCTGAGATCGACAAGGCCTTGCAGCGTCCCGCCGGGGTTGACCTCGGCGGAGTCCCAGGGTATTATACGTCTGAAGGCCAGTTGGGGCAAAGCGCTCTCCTCTAACGCATCTCTAATCCCGCTCTAACGCCGATCTTATCCCCCTGTGGTAATAATAAGCGCAAGAGTTCAGGCAAATTCACGAGATGAGGAGGTGCTGAGATGACACAGTTGACACGTTGGGAACCCTTCCGCGATCTGGTGAGCTTGCGGGAGGCAATGGATCGGCTCTTCGAGGAGAGCGTGGTACGTCCTCGAGGTATGGCCCAGGCGCCTGGAATCAGGGGCTCGCTGGCCGTCGATGTGTACGAGACTGACGACGACGTGGTAGTCAAGGCGTCGGTGCCAGGCATTGACGCGGATGATCTGGACATCAGCGTGACCGGAGATACCCTGACCATCAAAGGCGAGTCGCGGGCAGAAGAGGAGGTGGAAGAGGAGAACTACTTCTGCCGCGAGCGATGGTACGGCGCGTTCTCGCGCTCGATAACGATCCCCGCGTCGGTTCAGGCGGACAAGGCGGAGGCGGATTTCGAGGACGGGGTCTTGACACTGCGCTTGCCCAAAGCTGAGGAGATGAAGCCCAAGGCGATCAAGGTCAAGACCAAGTAAGTAAGACAGTCACGGAGAGTATGGGCAGGCGGCTCGGCCGTGCGAATTGTCGAGCCGCCTTGCTGGTCATGTATGGCAAACTGGGGAGGTGGGCGCGTCGGCGGCGTGAATGCCCACTCTGGGACGCCGGGGAGGATGCGCGTGGACCTGTGCCGAGCGCTGCCCAGGTGGGAGCCATCGGGTCCGTGCCGGGAACGACGCTGACGAAACCGGAGAGAGGTTGCGCTGCCGGCGGACTGAAGCGGTGAGACGTCCGGGGGCTGTGTCTCGACGGGTGAAAAACGAACCAGATGAGTCTTGTAGGTCAGGGGTGAGGTTGTGGACAGAAAACTGATCGTTGGAATCGTGGCTGCCCTCGTGCTCGTGGTGCTGTTGGCTGCCAGTTGTCTTGTGGGGGCCCTTCTGGTTCCTTATGTCGCTGAGGCGGTTCCCGCCGTGGAGGAGCCCAGCGTAAGGGAGTCGGTCACCGAACCGCCGGTGGCAACGGATCCTGCGCCACCAACGGAGGAGCCGGTTGCGGGTGTTGCGGAACCTGCGCCGGCGTGGACGCCGACGCCGATCCCCGGGGAGATCCTGGAGGGGGCCAGCCCCGAGGAACGGCAGGTGGCCGCGGTCTACGAGCGGGTTGCCCCGTCGGTGGTGCACATCCGGGTGGTGCAACAGGTGTCGGGACGTGACTCTCCGTGGGGCGAGATGCCGGGCTGGCCTGGCCTCCCGGAGATGCCCGAGTTCTACCGCCGGGGAGAGGGCTCGGGGTTCGTCTGGGATGGGGAAGGTCACGTCGTGACCAACTATCATGTGGTACACAACGCGGAGAAGGTGGAGGTCACGTTCCTGGATGGCGCCACGCGGCTGGCGGACGTGGTGGGTGCGGATCCCGATTCGGATCTGGCCGTGCTGAAGGTCGAGGACCCCGGGGAGCGGCTGGCCCCCGTGGTGTTGGGAGACTCGGGGCGGCTGTTCGTGGGGCAGCGGGTGATGGCCATTGGCAACCCGTTCGGTCAGGAATGGACGCTTACCGTAGGTGTGGTGAGTGCCCTGGGGCGCACGCTCCCGTCAGGGGTGAGCAACTACAGCATCCCCAAGATGATCCAGACGGATGCGGCCATCAACCCGGGGAACTCCGGTGGCCCGCTGCTCGACCGGGAGGGCAAGCTGGTAGGGGTGAACACGATGATCCTATCGACGGATCGCACCTCGACCGGCGTGGGGTTCGCGATTCCCGTCAATATTGTCTCTCAGATCGTACCGGTTCTCATTGAGGAGGGGGAATACACGTATGCATGGCTGGGCGTGGCAGGCCGTGGTCTGGATCGGGAGACCGCTCTGGCGATGGGGTTGCCGGGCGATCAGCGCGGGGCGTTGATGATCACGGTCGCCGAGGGTAGTCCAGCCGATCAGGCCGGTCTGCGGGGATCGGACGAGACAGTCACGCGAAATGGGACGAGACTCTACCTCGGCGGCGACCTGGTAATTGCTATGGAGGAGTACCCGATTCGCACCATGGATGATATGATTGCCTACCTGGTGGAAGAGGCTCGGCCCGGTCAACGGGTGACGCTGACGGTGGTCCGCGACGGCGCGGAGAGAACCATGGAGGTAACGCTGGGGAGCCGGCCGCGGGTGCAGGACTGACTGTTCCCGTAGCGGGAGCGCCCCCAGGCGGGGTGGGGGCATCGGGATCGCTCAGGTTGACATCTTTGGCGAATGCACTTATCATGGCTGTATCCGGTGAAGCCTGCCTTGGGGGAAGGGCTTCTCTAATGTGTTTCATACGCAACTCTTATGGCAATCAAACGAACCCATGAGAGGATGAATCGAGTAGATAGTGTGAGATCACCGTTAAGGAGTCAGGTTCGACAGAGGATGTCTTGACGCCAAGGCTTCCCTAGCCGAAGGCGGTCAAGTTCGGTAAGAACTGGCCGGATAATAGTAGCTAGCCCATGAGACCCGGCTTCCCAGGGAGTCGGGTCTCGTGTCTCTGGGATGCAGAGGTGGTCCATCGGTGCGGTCTGGATGGCCCAACCGACCACGGTCCCCGGGACGAGGGATGACGCGTAGGACTGAGTGATTCGATCAGCGGGCCCGTGTCGGCAATGTCGCCGGATTGAGAGGGTCAAGGAGGAAGAGGGTGGTTTCGGTGACCGCTGACAGGCGGAGGGCGCGCAGCTGATCGGCTGAGGAGGGTTACTGTGATGGTGATACGAAGATATGAGGTCGAAGAGCAGCTCGAGGATGTAGAATGGCTCTTGGAGAAGGCGGATGAGCAAGGGTATCTAACTGTAGCAGAGATTCTGGAGGCTTTTCCGGAGGCAGAGGACGATCTGTCTGAGCTGGAGGGTCTGCTTGCCTATCTCCACGAGCAGGATGTTGACGTTGTCGAGGATGAGGAAGAGATGGTGGAGGTCGATCTCCAGGCAAGAGATGTGACGGAGGAGACCGACGACGAGGAGCCCTCCGATCTGAGCGATATCTCTGTTGATAACGCGGTCAGTCTCTATTTCAGGGAGATGGGCCGGGAACCTCTGTTGACGCGAGAGGAAGAGGTGGAGCTGGCCAAGAAGATGGAGCGCGGAATCGAAGCCAGGAGCCAGCTGGATCTAGACGGTTACAGCCCTGAGGAGCGGGCGCCGCTCGAAGAGGCGGTGGCTGAGGGAAAAGCGGCTCGCGAGCGTCTGATCAAGGCGAACACGCGGCTGGTGGTCAGCATTGCCAAGCGGTACAGGGGGCAGGGATTATCCTTCCTGGATCTGATACAGGCCGGCAACGTGGGTCTGATCAAAGCGGCGGACAAGTTCGACTACACGCGAGGCACGAAGTTCGGGACCTACGCCACGTGGTGGATTCGGCAGTCGGTTGCGAGGACGCTGAAGCAGCAAGGGCGAAACATCCGCATCCCGGTGCACACGAACGACCGGATCCGGAAGCTGTATCAGGTAGCGGCCCGGATGGAGCAGGATCTGGGACGTCGACCGACCCCCGAGGAGATCGCGGAGGAGGTCGATCTTGAGCCAGAACGTGTGCGCTGGTTGCTAGGGGTCTCGCAGCGACCGCTCTCACTGGAGAAGCCGGTGGATGAGGATGGCGAGAGCGAGTTCGGAGATTTCCTCGAGGACGAGGACGTCCCGTCACCGGCGCAGAGGGCGGAGATGCATCTCCTTCACGATGATCTGCAGGATGCGTTGAGCACGCTGACGCCGCGGGAGGTGCAGGTGCTACGCATGCGGTTCGGCCTGGGTGGGGCGAACACGTACACCCTGCGCGAGGTTGGGGAGAAGCTCGGTGTGACCCGAGAGCGCATCCGCCAGATTGAGGGAAAGGCGCTGAAGAAGCTGCGCCATCCCCGCTACAGACGCCGGCTGCGGCATTACTTGAGCTAAGGGCACCTGGGCTGGCCCGATTCACAATGGCACTGAAGCCTCCCCATCGGGGAGGCTTCGGTCATGTAGGGCAGTCGAAACGGATCGACCGCTTGTTTCGCCGTGATCGCGGCGCAGACTGACGGTGTTGTTGATGACATACGGAGGTTCCCCCTCTTGCCCGTTATGTGCCCAACCCATTGGCGGGTGCGGAGCGGGACACGGGGCTGGATCGGGCGACAGGGCATCAGGGTAGGGGCCAAATCCGCTGATGGAGAAGCTCGGGTCTCCGTCTCAAGGGGAGACGGCCGCCCGACGAGATGGGGGTGCGGTCCGTGCACCCGGATGAGGCTGGCCAGGGGCTCGGTGCGAGTTGAAACTCTGCGTCTCCGTGCTAAAATCTCAGCTTGCACGCTTCGAGGTGGCAGCGCGGAAAAGGAGAGGAATCTGATGATTGAGGTGAAGGGGATCAGCAAGTCGTACGGCCCGATCGAGGCTCTGCGCGATGTCAGCTTCGGTATCGCGGCCGGCGAGATCGTCGGACTTCTGGGCCCTAATGGCGCGGGGAAGACGACGACGATCAAGATACTGACCGGCAATCTCCAGCCGGATGACGGATTCGTCGAGGTGAACGGGCTTGATGTCCTCGAGCACACCCGAGAGGTGCAAGCTCAGATCGGGTACTTGCCGGAGACGGCCCCTCTCTATCCGGAGTTGACGGTACAGGGATATTTGCGGATGATGAGCGAGCTCCGGGATATCCCGGAGCAGGATCGCGTTGCCCGCATCTCCGAGGCTGTCTACGCCACCGGCTTGGCTGAGCATCTCACGCGCCCCATCGGCGAGTTGAGCAAAGGCTTCCGTCAGCGTGTGGGACTAGCTCAGGCGATCATCCACAAGCCGCGGCTTCTGATCCTGGATGAGCCGACCATCGGCCTCGACCCGACGCAGATTGTTGAGGTGCGCCATCTGATCAGGCGTCTGGCCAGAGAGAGCACGGTCCTGCTTTCGACCCACATCCTCTCTGAAGTCGAAGCGCTGTGTGATCGGGTGATTGTCCTGATCAACGGGCGCATTCGAGCGGACGCCGAGCTATCCGAGTTGGCTTCCACGGCGGACGCGATCCTGGTGCTTGGGCGCGAGACCAGTGGGGTGGAGGAGGCCCTCTTGGACCTTGACGGTGTAGAAGGCGTCGATTTTGTTCAGCCAGTGGCCGACTCACGCGAACCATCCCCCTTTCCCGCCTATCGCGTCCTGGGCAGCGGTCTCGACGCGGATCTGTGCCCGAGGATATACGATAGGGCGCGAAGAGAGGGTTGGCCGGTGCGGGAGTTGCGGCAGGACGTGCGGACGTTAGAATCTGTGTTCAACGAGCTGGCCACCGGCTCGTGAAGACAAAGCATCGACTCGGAGGTGTGTTACCGTGAAGCAATCACTCGCAGTCACTCGTAAGGAGTTGGAGGGCTACTTCGGATCGCCGATGGCCCTGATTTTCGTGGGTGTCTTCCTGGCGGTCACGTTGTTCTCCTTCTTCTGGGTAGATACGTTCTTCGCGCGCGGGATCGCCGACGTCCGCCCGCTCTTCCGCTGGATGCCCGTGCTGATGATCTTCCTGGTCGCCGCCCTGACGATGCGTCAGTGGAGCGAGGAAGAGCGGTCAGGAACGCTCGAGGTGCTCCTGTCCCTGCCCGTCTCTCCGATCCAGCTGGTCATCGGGAAGTTCCTGGCCGTGATGGCGCTGCTGGCGCTTGCCCTGGGCCTGACTGTCTTCCTGCCCATCACCGTGGAGGTGCTCGGCAACCTGGATTGGGGGCCGGTGGCGGGAGGCTACGTGGCAGCCCTGCTCCTGGCAGCGGCGTATACCGCTATCGGGCTCTTCGTCTCGTCTCGGACCGAGAACCAGATCGTGGCGCTGATCCTGTCGGTCCTGGTCTGCGGCATCTTCTACCTGCTCGGGTCCCGCGGGCTGACAGGCTTCTTCGGTGATCGGGTGGGGGAGATCCTGCGGGCCGTCGGCTCCGGAAGCCGCTTTGAGAGCATCGAGCGCGGCGTGGTCGATCTGCGGGATCTGCTCTACTACCTGTCGCTCACTGGGATCTTCCTGACGCTGAACGTCACTTCGCTGCAGAGCAAAGGATGGAGCACGAGCAAGCGAACGCGCCCTTATCGCCGGGCCGTCACGCTGACTTCGGTCTTGGTGGTGCTGAATCTGGCCCTGGTAAACGTCTGGGTCTACCCACTGCGCGCGCCGGCGATTCGGCTGGATCTCACCGAGAGCCGGGAGTACACTCTCTCGGAGACGACGCGGGACTTGCTGGGCAACCTGCAGGAACCCATGCTGGTGCGTGGCTACTTCAGTGAGAGGACGCATCCGCTGTTGGCGCCTCTGGTCCCGCGCATCCGGGACACGCTGCGGGAGTACGAGGTTGTGGCGGGGGAGAGCATGAAGCTCGAGATCATCGATCCCGCGGAGCACCCGGAGCTGGAGGCCGAGGCGAATCAGATGTACGGCATTCGGCCCAATCCGTTTCAGGTATCCGGGCGGTACGAGCAGGCGCTGATAAACTCGTACTTCGACATCCTGATGCGCTACGGGGACCAGCACGTCGTGCTGAGCTTCTATGATCTGATCGAAGTGCAATCGAGTGGCGGGACCGTGGACGTGCGCCTGCGGAACCTGGAGTACGATCTGACGAGCGCGATGAAGAGAGTCGTCTACGGATTCCAGAGTGTGGAGGCGGTGCTGGCGGCGTTGGAGGATCCGGCGGAGCTGACGATCTACCTTACGCCCGATTCGCTGCCGGATCGACTATCCGAGCCCGCTGCAACCGTCGAAGAGGTCGCGGAGACCCTGACGAGAGAGTCGAACGGGAAGTTCGCGTATACCGTGGTAGATCCGGATAGGCCGGACAGCCCCGTTACGCGTCAGCAACTCTTTGAGCGGTACGGGATACAACCGTTTGCGGCCTCGTTCTTCACCGGTGAGTCCTACTACCTCCATATGGTCCTGCAGGTTGGTGACCAGGAGCAGGTTATCTACCCGTCGGGAGAGATGACCGAGGGGGACATCCGCTCGTCCATCGAGGCCACGCTCAAGCGACTCTCGCCGGGGTTCCTGCAGGTTGTGGGCCTCTGGACTCCGCCGGCGGAGCCGCAAGAGGACATGTTCGGGCAGATGCAGCAGCCTATCTCCAGTTGGCGGCAGGTCAGGGAGTCGCTGGGGCAGGAATACGAGGTGATCAGCGTCGACCTGAGCACCGGGCAGGTGCCGCTGCAGACGGACGTGCTGGTGGTCGTTGGGCCGCAGGGCATGTCGGACCGCGAGCGGTTCGCCATCGATCAGTATCTGATGCGCGGAGGGGCGGTGGTGGTGGCCGCCGGCAACTACGGGATTCAGATCGATCCGATGGTGGGAGGACTGGGCCTCAGGCGGCTGGAGGGTGGGCTGAGCGAGATGCTGTCTCATTACGGCATCGACGTCGAGGAGTCGCTGGTGATGGATCCGCAGAACGAGCCGTTCCCCGTGCAGGTGATGCGCGACGTGGGGGGATTCCGGGTGGCAGAGATTCAGACCATTGACTATCCCTTCTTCGTCGATGTTCGGCAGGACGGCATGGGTTCTGACAGCCCCATCGTCTCCAACCTGCGCGCGGTGACGCTGAACTGGGCGTCGCCCATCACGGTGGACGAGGAGAAGAACGCCCACCGGGAGGTGACGGAGCTGCTTCAGTCGAGTCCAGAGTCCTGGACCCAGACCAGCACGAGCATTCAACCTGACTTCAACGCTTATCCGCAGTTTGGATTCCCAGTGGGGGCCGAGCAAGGACGTCAGGCGCTGGCCGTCTCCGTCCAGGGCTCCTTTGAGAGCCTGTTTAAGGATAGACCCTCGCCCTTCGACGAGGGGGAGTTGGAGGTGCAGGACGACGGATCCGAGGCGGTGGAACCGGTGACGCCGACACCAGCGCCCGCATCGCTGGCGACGGTCGAAACGTCGCCGGAGACCGCGCGGCTGATCGTCATCGGCAGCAGTCAGTTCCTCGATGACGTCGTCTTCGAGCTCTCAGCGAGCCTCACGCGGGATCGGTATCTCAACAGCCTGCAGCTCCTGCAGAACTGCGTGGCATGGTCCACAGAGGACCTGGCTCTGTTGGGCATCCGATCACGGGGGACGCAGACGCGAGTGCTTGCTCCCCTCAGTGAGCGGGAGCAGTCGTTCTGGGAGGGAGCCAACTACGTCGCCGCACTCCTGGCCCTGGCTGTGATTGGCATCGTGTGGAACTCACGGCGTCAGAACGAAGAGCCGATGGAGCTGCTGCCCCGGGAGGAGGTCGAAGCGTCCACTCAGGAGGTGACCGGGTGATCAAGAGACAACATCAACTGCTGGCCGGTGTATTGATCGTACAGCTGGTCTTGAGCGCCGTGGTGTTCTGGCCGAGACCGTTCACGGCGGTTGAGGGTGAGCCCCTCTTCGTCGATCTTGAGGCAGGGGACATCACGTTGCTCGCTTTGGAGGATGCGGCGGGGAACTTGACTAGACTGGCGCAGGTGGAGGGTGGGTGGGTGCTGCCGGAGGCCGACAACTACCCGGCGAAGACGAATGACGTGGTGTCGTTTCTGGACAGGCTTCTGGCGTTGCGGACGGACCGGCTGGTCACGCGCGGCGATGCGAGTCACAGACGGCTCGGAGTCTCGCCCGATGAGTTCGTCCGCCGCATCTCATTCCAGACGGGCGGAGGAGAGGAGCAGACGGTGTACCTGGGGACAGCGCCCCGATTTGGCTCTGTGCACTTCCGCCTGGGGGGGCAGAGCGAGACCTATCTGACCAGCGAGCTGGCGACCCACGATGCGGCTGCTACCATCAGCACCTGGGTTGACTTGACCTACCAACGTCTTGAGCAGGAAGACGTCCAGCGGTTCACGCTGGAGAATGGTGGCGGCACTTTCGTCTTTGAGAGGGTCGACGAGGACTTGTGGGTGCTGCTCGATCTGGACGAGGATGAGACGCTGGACCTGGCGGCGGTTCGGGGGGTCCTGCGGCGGGCCGCGTCGGTGACGATGAGGAGCCCGCTGGGCCGGGATGTTCGGCCCGAGTACGGGATGGATGCTCCGGCCGCCCGGGTCACGATGGAGCTGGACGATACGACCGTTACAATACTGGTGGGAGCGAAAGATGCGGAGGACGCGAGCTACGTCGTCAAGTCCTCGGAGTCTGAGTACTACGTAAGCGTCGCTGAGACCAGCGTGAGGCAGTTGGTGGAGACGGGGCGAGAGGACCTATTGGAGCAACGGCCTGACCCGGAGGAGGAGCCGGACGGTTCGTAGAGGGTAGGAAGGGAATGAGGCCGGTCCGACTGGGGAGTCGCGACCGGCCTCATTCGGCGGGTGGGGATGCGCCAGGGCACTCTAGGCGCCCCCGGGGCGACTCGAACGCCCAGCCTGCGGATTCGAAGTCCGACGCTCTTTCCAATTGAGCTACGGGGGCAAGGTATAACGAAAGCCGGATCACAATCCGGCTTGGGCGAGGGTGAGTGACGGGACTCGAACCCGCAATCGCCTGGGCCACAACCAGGTGCCTTGACCAATTAGGCCACACCCACCATATGGTTGGATTTTACCACAGATCGGAGAAACGGGCAAGCAGCTGCACCGTCTGCCGCCACCGGTTCACGGGTCTTGCCCTCAGGGTGACTGGCACTTACACGTAGTGACCTTGAGATGGGGACCAACACGGGAAGTAGTGTTTCTTCCGTAATCAGGGGTGCTCCGAAGAGCCAGTCGCCTCATCGCATCCGAGGACAATCAGCCCGTGCTCTGCCCGGAAGATGCTTGCCTGCAGCGCTTCTCACCCACGACCATCAGGACGGTAGTCCGATCCACGTTATGGGGGATGATGCGAGTCGATAGCCCCACTTCGGCCAACCGGCGGCCGAAATCATCCAGACACCACTTGTTCTGCCCGGTCACCTGGTAGAGCCAGCTCAGGAAGGTGGCTATCAGCCCCTCCCCCTCGAAGCGAGCGCCGACGGCCACCACCAGGCGGCCCTCACCCCGCATGGAGCGGGTCACCTCGTGAAGGGTCGCCGGATCCAGGATGAAGTCGGTGGGGAAGGTCGCTACGATGGTATCGAAGGCCAGGTCGCGAAAGGGGAGAGCCTGGGTGCGAGCGTGTACGAGGGGAACGGGCTGACCAGCGTTCCGGAGCCGTGACTGGGCTTGACGGACCATGCGCGGCGAGAGGTCGACTCCCACAGGGCGGAAGTCCCGCTCTTCCAGGGCAACGAGGAGATGGCCAGGGCCGTGTCCTAACTCCAGGATGACCTGGCCGGTCAGGTGATGGAGCGTCGCGCGTCCCCACGCCCTCCAGTGACCAAGGGACACCAGCCAGGCAACCAGGTCGTAGCTCCACGCGAGCCGGTTGTAGAGCAGGCGAAAGAAGAATCGCAGGAACGCACGCCAGAGACGTCGCATATGGTCCCAAAGAAGACCCCGTCCCATGCGATGCGACGGGGTCTCCGCAATGCCGTTCCAATCCTGGCTCTGGCCATCGGGCCGATCGCTCAGTGACCCCGGACGGTGCGCCGATCATCCCGAGAGATCAGCGGCATGCCTGAGGCTACCCGGGTCCGTGCCGTATAGCCTGCCGGACCGGAAGGAACCGCCGTTGAAGCTGGCTAGCCTCGTTGTGGGCGGCTGTGGGGAATGCGGTCCTCGAATCCGTCGGCTTCGGATCTAACCCAGGCCGCCAGCTCCACAGTCAAGCGGTCGAAGACGCTATCGGGCGGCAGATCCCCCTGCTGGGCGTAGTCCAACTCCGCAATGTGCGCCCGCAGACGGAGCATTCTCGTATCGAGGATCAGGTCCTTCCCTTGCACCGTCAGAACCGGTTCCCCCTTGGGGGCCAGCTTGGTGCGGAGCGCCTCATCGTTGAACGCGTACTTCGACATCAACACCTTGGTCACCGTACGGATATCGTTCTTGTCGAACAACCAGACTTCGAGGGCCGTCACCCTCGCGGGGCTGTCGGCACCGATCGTCTCTGAGATGCCGATGCCGCACTCCCCCATGAACTCCCCGGATTCGAGTTCGATGCTGAAGGAGGGGTCGTAACGGTCATCACCCAGCACGTAGGTGGTGACGAACTGCGCGTTCGGGCGCTGACCCTCCCAGGCCGTCTCCCCGGCGGGGAGAGACTCGCCGCCCGCGATTGAGGGAGCCCTCGCCGCTGTCAGTCCCCGGAGTCCGCGCTCATCGGCCAGTCGGCTGTAGAGATAGAGGCCGCCTCCGACCAATGCCATCACGAGGAGCCCGACACCGCAGACCATAGCGACGGGCTGCAGCCGGGCCGCTATGGTCTGCGGTTGTGCTTCGGGCGGGGCGGCGACGGCCTCCAGATTACTGGACAGCCTCCTGATGGCCAGGGCTGCCTCCCCGTGATGAGCCTGTTCCGCCCTCTGCAGTTCTCTGGAGAGCTCTTCTTCCTCCCAGAATGGGAGGCCCAGTCTCTCCCGTGCTGTGTCCAGGTCACCGGTCTGGACATAGTCCTCGGCTACCAGTAGGACGTACGCCTGCCGGAAGTCGGATCGGAGCTGAGCCGGTGCGGCATTGGTCCATTGGACGGGCCAGAACCACCATCCGATGGCGAGGCCGATGAGGAGGCCCACCACCCCGGCGCCGATGGCTGCTGCCAAGACCTTGCGTTGCTGAACGGACTGTAGGATGACTCCCATGGTTACCCCCGGGCGTGTGCCACTGCACGGATAGTAGGCTGAAGAAACGGCCGTTCAATTGGGCGTTCGCCTAGTTTATCACAGGGCAGGCTCGAGGGCAAATTGGTGCAGTGTCGGTCTATGGTTCGTCTGGCAGCGCTTCGATATCGAATTCCTCCTCGCATGCCTGACACTTGGCCCAACCCTGTCGCACCTCGGTCAACAGCCCGCTGCACGAAGGGCAGGGCTTCGGCAGAGGTCGCTTCCAGAGGGCAAAGTCGCAAGACTCGGGTTCATCAGGATCGTAGTTGGAGCAGCCGTAGAAGGTCCGTCCGCGACGGGTCTGCCTCTCCACCAGTTCGCCGCCGCATTCGGGGCACATCACGCCGGTCTTGACCAGGATTGGTTTGCTGAAGCGGCAATCGGGGAAGTTGCTGCAGCCAATGAACTTCCCATACCGCCCGTAGCGGTAGACGAGGGGGCTGCCGCACTGGGGACAGATCTCGCCCGTCGGGCGGCTGTTGATGTCCACCTCGGGCATGTCCTCGCGAGCCCGGGCAACGGTCTCAGCGAACGGGTCGTAGAAGGTGCGGAGGACTGGAATCCACTGGCGCTCGCCGCTGGCGATCAGGTCGAGATCATCCTCCATCTCGGCGGTGAAGTCGAGGTCGACATAGTCCGGGAAGTATGCGACCAGGAGATCGTTGACGATCATACCGATCTCGGTAGCGTATAGGCGTTTCCCGCGCCGCTCCACATATCCCCGTTCCTGGATCTTCGAGAGGATCGGTGCATAGGTGCTCGGGCGCCCGATGCCGTATTCTTCCAGGTCTCTCACCAGGCTTGCCTCGGAGTAGCGGGCCGGTGCTTTGGTGAAGTGCTGATCAGGGAGCAACTCGACGAGGTCGAGGCCCTCATCGACGGTCAGAGGGGGAATCTCCTCGCGTTTTCGTTCCTCGATGGACTCCTCATCCTCGTCAACCTCCTCCTCGTAGAGGACCAGAAAGCCCGGAAAGCGGAGGGTGGAGCCGCTGGCCCGAAACAGGTAAGGTCTCTCCGCCAGATCAGCGGAGGTCCCCGCGAGGATATCGGCTGCAATGGTGTCATAGACTGCCCGTGCCATCTGGCTGGCCACGAATCGGCGCCAGATCAACTCGTAGAGGGCGTACTGACGGGGGCCTAACGCCTCCTTAAGCGATGCCGGAGTGCGGAAGACACTGGTCGGGCGAATCGCCTCGTGAGCCTCCTGGGCGGCCTTGGCCTTGGTCTTGTAGTGAGGCGGCTCCGGCGGCAGGTAGTCCGTCCCGTGTTCGGCGGCGACGTACTTCCGTGCCTCGGCCTGCGCCTGGGCTGCCACGTTGGTGCTGTCCGTGCGCATGTAGGTGATCAACCCCACCGGTCCGTCCCCCAGATCGATGCCCTCGTATAGCTGCTGCGCCACGGCCATGGTGCGTCTGGCGCTGAAAGCGAGTTTGTAGGAAGCTTGCTGTTGGAGGGTGCTGGTGGTGAAGGGCGGATAGGGCCGGCGCCGCCGCTGCCCCTCCTTGACGCGGGTGACGGTGTAAAGCGACTGCTCGAGAGCGGTCATCACAGCCTCGACGCCCTCCGCACTGCGAAGCTCGACCGTCTCACCCTGGATGCGGTGGAGGGTAGCGATGAACGCGGGGGGGCCGTCCGGCTCCGGTTCGCGCTTAGCAAGCTCGGCCTCCAGGGACCAGTACTCGAGGGGCACAAATCCCTCTATCTCACGCTCTCGCTGGACGGCCAGCCGCAGGGTCACGGACTGGACGCGGCCTGCAGAGAGTCCGCGGCGTCCCAGCTTGTCACGGAGGAGCGGGCTGATGGTGTAGCCGACGATGCGATCCAGGATGCGCCGGGCCTGCTGGGCGTAGACCCGCTGCATATCGATGGGACGAGGGTGGGAGAAGGCGCGCTCAATGGCCTCGTCGGTGATCTCGTGGAACTCGACCCGGTGTACAGGGCGCCAGCGGATGGCTGATTCTAACACTTCCAGGAGGTGCCAGGAGATGGCCTCCCCCTCTCGATCCGGGTCGGTCGCCAGATAGAGCTCCGATGACTCCTTGACAGCGGCCTTGAGCTCGCGCACCACGTCTCGCCGCTTCGAGGGGATGACGTAGTGGGGCCGGAAGTCGTCGTCGATGTCGACACCCATGCGATTGGAGGGGAGATCGCGGACATGGCCGACTGAGGCCCGCACGTCGTACTTCTCCCCGAGGAAGCGGTCGACGGTACGTGCCTTGGCAGGCGACTCGACGATCACCAGGCCGGGTTGCTTCTCCCGCCGGGCCCGCGCCTTCGACATGACGGTGTGTTCCTCTGGATCCAGGCCCTCGTGGTCTGGTGTCCTGCCCATGCGGAATAGCTTCGTACTGCACTCGGGGCAGACGCCCTTTGTGGCCGGTGTGCCTTTGTTCGTGTAGACCGGCTCCGGGTGCTGCATCTCACGTTTGGCTCTACACTTGACGCAATAAGCTTCCATAAAAACCCTCAATAACGGCCTTGGTCTCAACCCAATGAGACCCTCCAGGAAGCGTTGTTCCTAAGAGGGCCCCAGGACCTCATAAGACAGACGGTTGCCTCGTCTAGAGATAGTCCTTCATATCCTCGCGTTCCAGAAGATGCACCAAGTCGCGAACCTCCTGCTCGTGTTCCATTGGACAGACCAGGATGGCGTCTCCAGCGTCGACGACGATCATGTCGTTCAGGCCGATGGTGGCGATCAGCCGCTGATGGCCGAAGACCAGCGTATTGGCGGTGTCCAGACCGATGTGCTCGGCTGCTACCACGTTGCCCCGATCATCCCGGCGGCCCATCCGCGCAAGGAGCTCGCCCAGGCTGCCCCAGCTACCCACGTCGGACCAGCCGATGTCGACGGGGATCACGGCCACTTCCTCGGCCCCTTCCATGACGCCGTAATCGATGGACTCTTTGGTAACCCGCTTCCATACTCGGTCGAGGGCCGGCCCGTAGCCGTGGGTGCCCAGCGCCGCTTCTATCTCGGCTAACTGCACTCGCAAATCCGGCATCTGTGCCTCGAACTCCTCCAGGATGCGCTCCACGTGCCAGATGAACATGCCGCTGTTCCAGGTGTACTCCCCGCTTTCCACCATCTGGAGGGCCGTCTCCTCGCTCGGCTTCTCCGTGAAGCGTTCCACGTGGAAGACCTCAAAACCATCCACGGCGCACAGCCTGCTTCCCCGCTGGATGTAGCCGTACCCGGTGGAGGGGGCTGACGGTTCGATCCCCAGGGTGACGAGATAGTTCTCCCTGGCGACCTCCTCGGCCGCGCCAAGAACCGAACAGAAACGCTCAACGTCTGCGATGAAATGGTCGGCGGTCAGCACGCTTATGACTGCATCGGGGTCCCGCCGATGGAGGTGAATGGCACCGAGCCCGATGGCGGGCGCCGTGCCGCGCCCCATAGGCTCCACAATGAAGTTCTCCGGCGGCAGCTCCGGGGCTTGCTGGGATAGGTCGGGCACGTGGTCGCTTCCGGCCACGACCAGGATGTGCTCCGGCTGGAAGAGAGGGGCGATCCGATCCACCGCATGCTCGAACATGGTCCGGTCCCCCACCAGCTTCAGGGATTGCTTGGGTCGCTGACGGCGGCTGACGGGCCACAGTCTCGTTCCCGTTCCGCCGGCCATAATCAGCGCGTAGAAAGCCACGGTGTCCTCCCCATCTGCTAATCGATGACGTACTCGAACCCGGACTCGCGAGCCACTACGTAGTTCATGCCGCCCACCTGGCGTACCATTCCCTTCAGCTCCATCATAGCCAACGTGCTCGTGACCTGCGCGATCTCTAGATTGCTTCTGCGCTGAAGCTCATCCACGTGGGTCGGCTCCGGGGAGAGGTGTTGCAGCAGCGCGGCCTCTGTCTCATCCTCTGGAAGGACCCGGCGGGCCTGCGTCTGCTCCGCCACCATCGTCAGGTTGAGTTCCTCCAGCACATCCTCCGCCTTGGTCACCAGCTTGGCGCCGTCCTGGATGAGTCTATTGGGGCCGACGCTACCCTGAGTGAGGATGCTCCCCGGGACGGCAAAGACATCGCGGCCCTGCTCGGCGGCGAAGTCTGCGGTGATTAGAGCGCCACTCGACTTCCCTGCGTTGGTCACCAGTACGCCCAGGCTGAGTCCGCTGATGATGCGGTTCCGGGGCGGGAAGTTCCTGGCCTCGGGTCGAGTTCCCAGGGGGTAGTCGCTGACCAGCGCTCCCTGGTTGGCGATCTGGCTGGCCAGTTGCCGGTGCTCGGCGGGATATACGTGATCGATGCCGCAGCCGAAGACCGCTATGGTGCGACCGCCCGATGCGAGGGCTGCGTGATGTGCGATACCATCGATGCCCCGCGCCAGCCCGCTGACGATGGTGATGCCGTTGCGGGCCAAGGCGTCGGCCAGGCGACGGGTCACCTCGCGGCCGTAGGTCGAGGCTCGACGGGTCCCAACCACCGCTACTGCCCAGGCATCGTCGTCCGTAAGCTCGCCCCTGATGTACAACACCGGTGGCGGAGCGTCCGTCTCGAGCAGGAGACGAGGATACTGAGGACTATCCCAGGTAAGCACGCGCGCACCGATAGCATCTATGCGCTTCAGTTCTCGATCTAGATCGAGCTCAGAACGGGCCTTCAGCAGATTCCCTATCGAGCGGCCGTCGAGCCCGGCGCTCCTCAGTTGATCCGCCGAGGCATGCCACGCTCGCTCTATGCTCCCATAGGTGTCGAGGAGGGCACGGAGCCGGAGAGGGCCGATCCCGCGTACTATGTTGAAGCCCACCCAATATCGCAGGTCGCTCACGTCTCCTCGTCTTCCAGCATGCCTGGGAGCGGGCGAACGAGCATCTTCCCCGCCTCCAAGTCGAGCTCGAGGATCACGTCCTCGATGGCCGGGATAAGAATCTCGCCCCGGGGACCCTGCACGAGGTAGACGTCGTGGGCGCCAGGCTCCAGAACCTCGATGACTCGCCCCAAACACTCACCTGTCTCGGTCTTGACCTCCATCCCCTCGAGTTGGAAGTAGTAGTATTCCTCCTCCTCGAGGGGGACCGCCTCCTCGAGAGGAAGCTGCACCAGCATTCCCCGGAGTTCGTTGGCTGCCTCACGATCGTCATATCCGGCCAGTTTGATCAGCAGGACTCCCTTATGGGGGCGCACCGATTCGACCTGGCACCGCTTTAGGTGGTCAGGCCTACCGGGAGGGGCGAGGTAGAGATCGTCGTGCTGGGCAACCCGCTCGGGATAGTCGGTGATGATCTCCACACGCACTTCTCCCCCCACGCCGTGGGGCCGGCGTACCTGACCCAAAACCACGTATGACAGCTCAGGGCCGTCTGTGTCTCCTGAGCCTCGCCGCCTTGCGCTTGGTTGTTCCACCTTGTTCATCCGCCCTCGTTCATCCGCCCTCGCGGTTCACTCGCCAGTCGTGAGTCTGAGACAATCGGTCCTCTGAGCGTCCCTACACGATCTCCAGGTTGGCGCGCTTGTCCTCCTTGGCGGCCAGCACCCGCACCAAGCGACGCAGGGCGTTGGCGGTACGCCCGCCCTTGCCGATGACACGGCCCATATCGTCCGGGCCGACGCGCAACTCAAGGATAACTGAGTTCTCACCTTCGATCTCAGAGACGTGAACTTGATCGGGATGATCGACGATTGACTTGGCGACGTACTCGACAAGGTCTTTCATCGAAGAAGCCATAGTCGCCCCTCCTTTCTAGTGGATGTGGTGGACGGATATCTATATGGCGACGCAGTGGAGGAGCAAAGCGCCACTGCGATGGTGAGCATCTGTTCCCGACTCGGACCCTGAGACTAGTCCTCTGCCGTCTCCTCGGCCTCGCTGGTGTCCAACGCCGGCTGTTCCGACTCAGGTTCGTCGATCGCAGCTGCCTCAGCCTGGGCTTCCTGAGTTTCCTCAACTGCGCCAGGAGGGGGTTCCATCCCAGCCTCCGCAGCCTCAACTTCAGGTGCTTCGTCAGCTTCAGCTTCTGAAACCTCTTCCTCGAATGGCTCTTCCTCCGGTTCAGCCGTCAGAGATTCCTCGGCCTCGGCCAACAGGTCTTCCAGAGGCTCGCCCTGCCTGAGACGGGCAAAGCGGCCCAAGGTGCCCGTCGTCGTCAGCAGTCGGGTTGCCGAATCGGAGGGCTGCGCTCCGACGTTGAGCCAATACAACGCTCGCTCCTCATCGATGCGCAGTGTCTCAGGCTCGGTGCGAGGGTTGTAGAAGCCGATCTGCTCTATAAATCGGCCATCGCGCGGGGATCGTGAATCTGCTACCACCACGCGGAAACTAGCTTGCTTCTTGGCGCCAACGCGGCGCAATCGGATTTTGACCATACGCCTCCTATATCATCGGTAAACCGGTAAGTACGTGTGAGGGACATCGGAAAGCTTCCGAGTCCGGAGCCTGACGGTAACTAGACTAACCCATAAGCCGCATCAGCCGCTGCATATCGCCCCGGCCTTTGCCCAGTTCCTTCATCATACGTTGCATCTGGCGGAACTGGCTGAGCAGCATGTTGACTTCCTGGACCGAGGTCCCGCTGCCAGCAGCGATGCGCTTCTTCCGGCTGCCCTTGATGATGCGCGGATTGCGCCGTTCCTCAGGTGTCATCGACAGGACAATCGCCTCGACATGCTTGAACTGATCGTCCGTGGCCCCGGCGGGGACCTGCTGCGCTACTCCTCGCATCCCGGGTATCATCTCCAGAAGCTGGGTCAGCGGCCCCATCTGTTTCACCTGCTGCAGTTGATCCAGGAAGTCCTCCAGGTCGAAGCTGGCCTCGCGGATCTTGCGCTCCATCTGCTCGGCCTGTTCCTCGTCGAAGGCTTGCTCAGCCCGCTCAATGAGCGTCAGCACATCCCCCATCCCGAGGATGCGCGATGCCAGGCGATCGGGATGGAACAACTCGAGGGCGTCGGTTCTCTCCCCGGTGCCGAGGAACTTGATGGGCACGCCGGTCACGGACCGCATGCTTATGGCAGCGCCGCCCCGCGCGTCTCCGTCGACCTTGGTCAGAATCAGGCCGGTCAGCCCGATCCGCTCGTGGAAGCCGTCGGCGACGCTGACTGCCTCCTGCCCGGTCATCGCGTCGGCCACGAGGAGGGTCTCCACGGGAGAGGTCGCTTCCCTCACCGCTCGGAGCTCCGTCATCATATCCTCATCGATCTGGAGCCGGCCGGCCGTATCTAGGATCACCACATCCCGACCTCGACGCCGTGCCTCCTGCACGCCCTCAGCGCATATCTGCGGGGGCGACGTCTCCCCGCCGCCGTAGATCGGCAGGTCAAGCTGACGACCGAGCACCTCTAGCTGCTTAGTGGCCGCGGGGCGATAGGTATCTGCGGCGACCAGCAGAGGCAAGCGCCCCTGCTGCCGAACGTGCTGAGCCAACTTGGCTGCCGTGGTGGTCTTGCCCGAACCCTGTAGGCCGACCAGCATGATCACGTAGGGTGCAGGACCAGCGAGCTCGAGGCGACCTGGCTTGCCGAGGGTCTGGACTAGCTCCTCGCTGACTATCTTGACGACCTGTTGGGCTGGACTGAGGCTCTTGGTGACCTCGGCTCCCACAGCTCGCTCACGGACGCGCCCGACGAAATCCTTGACGACCTTGTAGTCGACATCTGCTTCAAGCAGGGCAAGACGGATCTCGCGCAGCATCTCATCGACATCCTGCTCGCGCAAGATGCCGCGCTTGCCCACGTCTCGAAAGACGGCCTGTAATCTATCGGTTAGGCTTTCAAACATTCTTACATTGCAGCGACAAAACTCACAACATTGCGTGACGATTGTAACGGGAAAGGTAGGTTTCGTCAAGTTCCTTGGCGCCGGTTGGTTTTTTGGGTGACCAGGGGCCTGGGAGAGGATTTGGTGACCCCGGCCGGCGTCGACCCTCCTCAACAGCTCGAGATAGAGGCAGTGGGTATCCGGACCGGGTTTCTCACTGTGGGAATCTGTCTCGTTATGCTTCCCATCTGTGGTACAATAGGGCTGAGGATGGTTCCGCTGACCTAGAAGCCCGGCCGGAAACTCGGTGGTGCGAAAACATCTCAGCCAAGAGACCCACTTTGGATGCAGAACAGGCCCAGAATCGGGCTGGCGCCCCACACGGAGGCAAGAATCGGCGTTTAGATAGGGCAGATGACCCACCACCATGGGCTGAGGGGGGTTATCGGCCAGGCCTCTAGAGGGGGACTGGGCGGGTGCCGATCGCTCCGTTGAAGCCAAGTGGATGGTTGAAGGGGGAGGGTCTGAGAGGACATGGGCTATGGATATCGTGTATCGCCCCGAGCTGATCGACGAGACCGCCTACGTTGCTCCGAATGCCACTGTCCTGGGCCAGGTGCGCATCTCCGCCGGTGCGAGCGTTTGGTTCGGATGCGTGCTGCGGGGCGACAACGAGCCGATTACCATCGGGCCCCGCACCAACGTTCAGGATCTCACGGTTATCCATACTGATGAGGGGATCCCGTGCACGCTGGGCACTGGTGTGACCATCGGGCACCGTGCGGTACTACACGGGGCAAGAATCGGGGATGGAGCACTGATTGGGATTGGGGCCATTGTGCTAAACGGCGCCAGGGTGGAAGAGGAAGCCCTGGTCGGGGCTGGGGCCCTGGTGACTGAGGGGCAGGTGATCCCGCCGCGCCACATGGCGCTGGGGGTACCGGCAAAGGTGATTCGAGAGCTGACCGACGAAGAGATCGCGGGGTTGCGCACTGCGGCTGATCACTATACCGCCCGTGCCCAGCGCTTCTTGGAGTCCAGGGCCGAAACCCGCCCAGGAAGGCCGTAGAGTGGTAGATGCAGCGCCAACGGCTCTCCCGGGGATTGGTGTCACGATCCTATCGGTCTTAGAAGGGCGAAGGCCATCGGCATAGTGGTGGATGGGTGAGCAGGGGATGATCAGCCATGGCCGTGTCGTTACTCATCGCCGAGGGCACGACGCCCAAGGGCCGATCACCTTGAGAGGAAGAATGACGTATCCCTGATTCGTCTTCGGGGTTCTTGACAGCAAGGGGAGTTCGCGGTATCTTCTGCGGCAGAGTGTATACACAATGCGATATATGGTGACCTATGGAAGATCGATATCAAGATGGTTCGGAGCTGTTCCAGGTGCTGTCTCACCCGGTCCGACTGCAGATTCTCGATGAACTGCGTCGTGGCTCGGCGTGTGTGTGCCATCTGGAAGCGATCCTGGATCGACCACAAGCTTACGTCTCGCAGCAGCTGCGTGTCTTGCGGGAGGGGGGAGTGGTGAAGGATCGGCGGGATGGCCTGTTCGTCTACTACCGGCTTGCTGACGAACGGGTCGAACTGGTGCTGGAGCAAGCGCTGGGGCCGGTGCAAGAGCGGAGGGAGCCGGTGGAATGTCCCTGTCCGCGCTGCACGTCCCAAGGGGAGTTGTAGAGAGCTCAGGGTCTGCAGGAGTGGAATGGGCCGGGAGCGGGAGTTGTTGCGCTGCCCGCGTTCCAGTTATATAGAGCATCGGGGCTGGGAGGGGAAAAGATGTCGAAGCCGAGCGCTGAAGAGGTATACGAGGCAGTTAGGACGAAGTATGGAGGAATCGCGGAGACCGTAGCCGGGGGGTGCTGCCCTCAGGCCGGGAGCTGCTGTGACGATAGGGGGCTTGCCGGCCTGGAGGATGCTTCGGTCGCCGTAGGGTACACGAGGGAGGAGCTGTCCGCGGTTCCCCAGGGTTCGAATATGGGACTGGGCTGCGGAAATCCGTTGGCTATCGCCTCCCTAAAGGTGGGGGAAACGGTGTTGGACCTGGGCAGCGGCGGGGGGTTCGACTGCTTCCTCGCAGCACAAGCCGTGGGCGAGACGGGCCGTGTGATCGGGGTCGATGCTACACCACAGATGGTCACCAAGGCCCGGAGGTTGGCGGTCGAGCACGGATTCGAGAACGTGGAGTTCCGCCTGGGGGAGATCGAGAACCTGCCCGTGGCGGATGGTAGTGTGGACGTCATCATCTCCAACTGTGTCATCAACCTCTCGCCACGGAAGCGACGCGTCTTTGAGGAAGCTTTGCGCGTCCTGAAGCCGGCAGGCCGCCTCGCCGTTTCAGATGTGGTTGCCACCGCGGTATTGCCGGACGAGATGAAGGCCGATCTGGAGCTCCACACCGGGTGTATCGCTGGCGCCTCTCTGGTGGATGACCTGGAACGAGTGCTGAGAGAGGCCGGGTTTGTGAACGTACGCATCGAGCCAAAGGATGACAGCAGGGAGTTCATCCGGGAGTGGGCGCCGGGGATGTCAGTGGAGGACTTCGTCGTCTCAGCTACGATCGAGGCTGGGAAGCCGACACGGTAGGACGGTCGAGGCGAGAGACGTGGGCGGAGTGAGCGGAGCAAAGCGACCCATTTGATTGGCGTGGTGACGGGAGAATTGGTGGCAGGCTCAATCACAGGGCTGCTGGACGTGGGGGAGAGCCGTTGGAGAAGATCACCCTTGAGGAAGGCGAGAGCGGGAGCTTGAGGCTGCCGTCGGCGTTGTGCGGGCGATATGGGTTGGAGCCGGGTCAAGAGCTGCTGGTGGAGAGGACGAGTAGCGGGCTGGCTCTGCATCCGCTCCGGCTCGACGTGCGCAAGGTCTACCTGGAAGTCACCACGCGATGCAATCTGCAATGTCGGACCTGTGTGAGGAACATCTGGGATGACCCGCTGGAGGACATGGAGGATGAGACCTTCAGGCGACTCCTGGCTCAGCTGAGGGAACTCCCCGGGCTCCGGGAGATCGTGCTGGGGGGCTACGGAGAGCCCCTGGCGCACCCCGGCATCCTCGACTACCTGGCAGCGATAAGGGACTTGGGCATCAAGATCACGCTGTCCACTAACGGGGTCCTGCTGGATCGCGAGCGAGCGAAGGCGCTAATCGATCTGGGCGTGAACGGCGTGACAGTCTCTATGGACGGTACTGATCCAGAGACCTTTGCCGACGTGCGTCGCGGGGCAACACTGAGAACCGTATTGGAGAACATCGAGAGCCTGAACGGGATCAAGGCGGCGGCCGGAACCTCAATCCCGCGGGTGGGAATCGAGTTCGTGGCTCTGAGACAAAATCAGGACCAGCTCTCGGAACTCCCGGAGCTGGCCCGGCGCCTGGCGGCCAATCGGATCATCGTCACCCATCTCTTGCCCCACACGGAGGAGATGGCCGAGGAGATCCTGTATGGCCGTGATGCGCGGCCGCCACTGCCGGCTGCCAGTGGCTGGCCGGCGCGAGGGGGGGATTGGCTCCTGTGGGGGACGCTGGAGCTGCCTCGCATGCACTGGGGAGCGGAGAGGCGCTGCCGCTTTGTGGGGAGCACGGCGCTGGTGGTGGGCTGGGATGGCGGGGTCAGCCCGTGCTACGCGCTTTCGCACTCCTACCCTTATCTGATCTTCGGGCGGCGGAAGCAAGTCACTCGCTACACCTTTGGCAACGTGAACGACACGAGTCTGAGATCCATCTGGACAA
Source organism: Thermoflexales bacterium (assembly GCA_007123205.1). Classification (GTDB taxonomy): domain Bacteria; phylum Chloroflexota; class Anaerolineae; order B4-G1; family B4-G1; genus SKLM01. Next base: position 567 of record SKLM01000190.1, on the reverse strand, counting down.
GCGCTGACTACGTCCGGTTCCGGGCCGAGGTCCGGAGGTTCAACTTCCCGTCGTGCGTAGACTGCGAGCTGCGGGAGACCTGCGATATCACCGAGTCGAACGACGGCTGCTGGGGCTGGTGCCCCTCGTGCGCCGACTGTCTGTGGGCTCAGGACATCGTGCGGTGTCCGTGAGGAGTGGGTGGCAGAGGAGCGATCATCGGGCGGGATGAAACATAGAACGGCTGAGTTTGAATCGAGGGGAATAGAGAGCTTCATCCGCAGGCGGGGTGGCATACTGAACATCGCCTGGCGCACCGTCTGCATGGGGTGATGAACGTTCTTCAACGGGCCATCCGGTCGGATGGGCAAGCCAGAGGACGTCCGGGATTTCGTGCGCTTTGACGCGGGGGAGATCACGATCTACATCTCGCGGGAGTTGCTGGAGCGGCAGGAGCCGGGCACGCAGCGAGTGCCCTTCTACATCGACGGCTACGGGAAGTTCTGGCTGCGGCTACGAGGTGCAGTGGACCTGGCCTGAGGGCGCCGCATCCCCGGCCCCTGATGTTGATCCTAGGACGATCGGATT
>SKLM01000003.1 GCA_007123205.1 Thermoflexales bacterium | reverse complement strand
GTGAAGGAAATGGACGAACAGTTACGGGTAGTTCCCCTGGGAGGCCTGGGGGAAGTTGGCAAGAACATGATGAGCATTGAATACGGGGACGACATCCTGGTGGTGGATGTGGGCATTATGTTCCCGCAGACGGGAATGCTGGGGATCGATTACGTTCTCCCCGATTGGGAGTATCTGCGGGATAAGAAGGACCGGGTGCGAGCAGCGATTATCACCCACGGACATATGGACCACATCGGGGCGCTCTCCTACTTCCTGGAGGAGTTCGATGTACCCCTGTACGCGACCCGGCTGACTCGCGGTCTGATCGAGGTCCAACTGAAGCAGCGGCACAAGCTGAAAGATACGACGCTGCACACGATGACACCTCGGGACGAAATCGAGCTCGGCCCGTTCAAGATTGAGCCGTATCACGTATGCCATTCGATTCCGGATACGGTCGGACTGGGCATCACGACGCCGGCCGGCTTGATCGTGCACAGTGGCGATTTCAAGTTCGATCACACACCGGTGGACGGGTGGCCCACGGATTATGCCAAGCTGGCTGAGTTCACCAATCGAGGGGTGCTGCTGCTGATGTCCGACAGTACGAACGCCGACACCCCGGGCCGGACCCAGTCGGAGGCGGTGCTGTATGACGCTTTCCATCAGATCATGCGAGAGGCGCCGGGGAGACTGATCGTCGCCACCTTCGCATCGCTGATCTCCCGCATCCAACAGGTCGTCGACGTCGCGGCCGAGTATGATCGGAAGCTCGCCATCGCGGGTCGCAGCATGGTGGATAATACGGCCATGGCGCGCGAGCTGGGCTATCTGGAGATTCCCGATGAGATGCTGATCGAGCTCCGTGAGATCGATCGCTTCCCGCCTCGGGAGATTGTCATCATGGCGACGGGAGCACAAGGGGAGCCCATGGCGGTCCTGAACCGGCTGGCCACGGGACGACACCATGCTCTGAGGATTCAGGATGAGGATACGGTGGTGCTCTCCTCCCACACCATCCCGGGGAACGAGGAGATGATCCACGAGGTGATCAACCGCCTCTTCCAGAAGGGGGCCGACGTCTACTACGACCCGGTCGCCGGGGTGCACGTCTCGGGTCACGCCAGCCAGGAGGAGCAGAAGATGTTGATCAACATGCTCCATCCTCGCTATTTCCTCCCTATCCACGGGGAGCTGCGGCACCTCAAGCAGCACGGGAAGCTCGCCGAGCAGTTGGGCATCCCCAAGCAGAACATCGCCGCAGTGGAGAACGGTCGCGTCCTGGAGTTCAGGGATGGGCGGATGGAGGTCGGAGGGCGCGTTCCCGGCGGCTACGTCTACGTGGATGGAACCCGGGTGGGGGAAATCGGCCCAAAGCTGATCCGACAGCGCAGTGAACTGGGTGATGCTGGTTTCGTCACCGCTGTGGTTCCGTTCAACCCGCGGAGAGGGCGGCCGGTAGGCCAGCCGCGAATCATCACGAGAGGGTTCGTCTTCAGGCCGGAGGCCGAGGAGCTGTTGGCGCGGGCTCAGGATGTGGTCCGCTCGGCGGCCGTCGTCGAGCCCGGGACGAAGCCCGCCGACGTCGAGGCGAACATCGAGGGTGCGCTATCCAGCTTCTTGCGTCGCGAGACGCGGCGGGATCCGGTGGTGACCGCGGCGGTGGTTGACATCACTTAGTGTCGTCAGAGGTGAGCGGCGTGGCAGGCTTCACCGACAGGCGTCGATCTGTGCCCGAGCGGCTGGTGGTGTCGAATGGGCCTCAAGCCAGGCCCGACTCAAGGGAGGCGTGATCGGGTTGCAGTGAGTTGCCGGGTCTCGCTATCATCACTCAAACCAGTCACCTCGGGCAGCAGCCCCATCGCCTCCAACTCGGCGACCAGCTGAGGCCAGTCGACCTCACGGACGAGGGCGGTTGTCGGCCCGAGTTGCTCTTGGATGAGGCGCGCCACTCTCCGCGACGCTCTTGCCTGATCCATCAACTGCTCGTTGGCCAGCCGCAGCAGGACCGAGCGCTCGAGCCGCACCTCTGTCCCCCGCTCGTCCCAACGGGTCAACGCGGACTCCAGCAGGGGCGGGATAGGGGCGGCCGTGACCTGATCGAGAAACTCCAGTACGCGGGCGACTGAGATGCCCTTCTGACGTGCGCGTTTCAGGGCACCTGGTGTCAGCCGGTACGTGTAGCGGTCGCCGGAGTGTACCCACTCTGTCACCCGGGCGATCTGAAAGCGCTCATAACGACGTTCGGCGGGAACAGAGACTCGGAAGCCGCTCCGGAGGCGCGATGCACGGTCTGGGGGCGACGGAGGGGGTTCCGTAAGGCTCAGGATGGCGGCTCCGCGTTCGGTAAGGCGGAAGGCCGTGGCTGAGTGGCTTGAACGGTCCACTTCGACGCTGCTGTCATAGCCCAGATCGACCAAACCAAGCCAGGTCATCGGGCGGCTGATCAGGTAGCGGATGAGCCGGCCCTCGACGGCGTCCCAACTCTCGAACCCGGAGAGATAGTCGCCGTTATCCCTATCCCGAATGTACCACGTCTCGTAATCCCCGGCCGGGCGCTGGAAGTCTGGGTCGACCCTCTTGACGGCCGCCGCGAAATCGCTGATTCGATACCAGATCTTGGGGGTGCACGCTGCTATGTGTTGCAGTATCGCTCGGCGTGCGAGCCGGGGATCGTTGTGCCAGGCGCCGGTGTCCTCCGGTTGGAGGGAGGGGACCTGGAACAGCTCGTTCAGCGTCGGGTCTTCTCGCCAACCAGCGACCAGCCGGCACTGCTGGCCGGGCCCGGTATCGTTGAGCCAATTCATCACCGAATCTGGGTGGAGACGCAGGTAACCCGAATCGTCCGCGACCAGCCACCCGATCGCGTGGGCAAGATGGGCCAAGAACCCAAGGTAAGCGCCATCTGCGATGCGGAGCCGCTTGAGGAGCGCGTGCCCGTGCCCCCCCGGCCACGGCTGACCGGACCGCAGTCGCGGCTCCTGGTTCTGGACGTACGACAGCAGCGTGCACGCGTCGTCCAGCAGGAAGTCACCAGTCGAGAAGACCGCACCAGGCTCGGGACCAGGGTCAACGGCGATGACGGGCTTCTTGGCGTCGGACCCTGGGAGGTGGGCCCGTATCTCAGGCGGAACGAAGATCGCCTCGTAGGCACCCTCTGCCCCCTGCTCGAAGCTGAAGAAGACGAATCCCTTGTACCAAAGCCCCTCCGCTGGCGAGATCGGTTGTTTCCAGGGCTGATCTCGCTCCATGCGACCGGGACCCATCGTCCGGATATCGCCCCATTTCCGAGTGAAGACCCGCTTGGGCATCTGCCCACCCGATCCCACCAGGGCCTGGAGGGCTCGTCCCTCCTCGTCCGACAGCGCCTCTCGGACGAGCGCGATGGTCTGAGGGTCGGCCATCGCTAGTGCCAGCTCGAGGGCCGCTTCCCGCTGCCGGGTGGCGGTCAGCTCGATGTCCCAGAACTGGGCGATGACTCGCAGGCGGACGAGGTAGGTATCGAGCAGGCACTGACGGAGAAGGGTCATTGCACCCCCATTATACAGGAACCGGCACCCAGTTGCCAAACGGAGTCGCAGTCGTGGATGCGGTTCGAGATCAGTCTTACTCAGGTTCCATCAGGGCCTGGCGTACGGTGCGCTGTCATCGGCAAGCGGCGGGGTCGGCAACCTAGCCGTGGTGCTTGAGAACGGAGCGGAGAGGGGCGCGACCGGGCTGAGGATGGAGAGGCCTCGTGGCGTCCCCGTTGGTTGCGATCAGGGGTAACACAGCTATAATCGGGCAATGATTGCTTGAGGCGGCTGAGGAGTGACGGGGTGGTGTGGGAAAGGATAGACAACGCGTGACCAGGCCCGAGGATACTGAGGGGGCCATCATAGCCTGGCTGAAGGACTTCTTCCGACAGCTGCGGCTGGCCTGGTATCTCTTGTGGGACGGTAGAGTGGCTCTCTGGACCAAGTTGATTCCTCCCGCGGTGTTGGTCTACGTGATCCTGCCCATCGATATCCTTCCGCACTTTCCCCCCAAGGAGTTGAAGCGGCTGGACGACCTTGCGATCGTGCTGTTAGGGGTCCGCCTGTTTATTGAGCTTGCTCCGCCGGAGGTGGTGCGCGAGCATCTTGAGTCGCTGGGAGTCCAGACCCAGGAATGGCGAGTCGTGGCCGAGGAACCGGCCGTGGTTCTGGACCATGGGTACGGGGTGACGAGCGTGGAGGCCGATGCCGAGGAGCCATAAGGATATGCCCTGGACGCCTGGCCTCGACGTGTCGCGCTGGCAGGGTGAGATCGACTGGGAGCGGGTGGCTGGAGCGGGGTACTCTTTTGTGGTGATCCGGGCCACGATCGGTAACTACTACACCGATCCCCGGTTCTACACCAACTGGAGGGATGCCCGGGACGTGGGGCTGCTCCTCTCGGCGTACCACGTGGTGGTGCCCCATCGGCCCGCTGATTCTCAGATTGAGCGGTTCTTCGAGGTGCTCGATGACCGTCGATGTGATATGCCCCCGGTGCTCGACGTGGAGGTCAGTCGGGGGGCAAGCCGGGAGGATATCACTGACCGGGTTGCCGGGTGTGCAGCGGCTATGGAGGACGAGGACGGGAGAAAGCCTGTCATCTACACAGCCCGGTGGTTCTGGGACCGATATGTTCTCGACTGCGTACCATCCGCCGATTTCGACCTGTGGGTCGCGCACTACGGCGTCAGTCGTCCGGCCCTGCCTCGTGGTTGGGACGAATGGCGGTTCTGGCAGTACTCCGACCATGGACGAGTTCCTGGCATCCGCAAAGCGACGGATCTGAACTGGTTCCACGGCAGCTATGAGGATCTGCTGGCCTACGTCGACGGTGAGCCGATCGAGACGGAGCTGCCCCCCGTAGGCCTGCAAGCCCGGGTCACGGTCGCGACCCTCGGTGTGCGCGCGGGCCCGGGTCTGAACTACGAGCACGTTGGCGACTTGCAGGAAGGGGATCTCGTGGACGTGCTTTCCTTAGCAGGCGACGATGTGTGGATCCAGATCGCGCCGGAGCAGTGGGTCCCGTTCAAATCGCGCGAAGAGCGGTACATGGAGCTTGAGTAGTCGAGATGATGCGCCGTTCCATTCCCACTAGCTTGGGTAGAAGGTCGGGATCGTGCTACAGACCGAAGATGCACCCACGATTGAGCTCGGCCTCGCAGAGGACAGCATGGTCCTGGCAGGGGTGGTGCAGGACAGGATAGCGTCTGTGCCCATTCGCTCACGATGATCCGCTTGCAAGCTTTCGCCTGCGACCACTGTGCAGTACCCTTGCCTCCCGGTCATCGGTTTCCCATCGAGAAGTATCGCTTGCTGCGCGAGGCCGTGATGGCGGCTGGTCTGATTCCCCCGATCTCTGTTGTTGCGCCTCAGCCGGCCACGGACGAGCAGATCCTACGGGTTCACGATCAGGATTACCTTGAGAAGGTCAGGACAGGCTGCCTTACGAAGCACGAGGTGCGGCGGATCGGCTTCCCCTGGTCTCCGGCGCTCGTCCAGCGCGCCCGATGCTCCGTTGGCGGCACGATCAGCGCCTGCCGGGCTGCCTTGCGGGACGGCATCGCGGTCAACCTGGCCGGGGGAACCCATCACGCATTCCGCGGCCACGGCGAAGGGTACTGCATATTCAACGACAGTGTGATAGCTATCCGTTCGATCCAGGATGAGGGACGGATCGAGCGAGCCGTGATCCTCGACGGTGATGTGCACCAGGGAAATGGCACTGCAGCCATCGCCGCTGCTGATCCAACCATCTTCACCCTCTCCATCCACGGTGAGCGGAATTTCCCCCGTCGCAAGGAACGGAGCGACCTTGATGTGGCTCTGCCCGACGGCATTGGTGACGGACCGTATCTGGCGGCCTGGGATGCCAGCGTGCGACGCGCTTTGCGACTGGGGTCGAGCTCCGGTCCCCCGCGTGTCGGTCTGGCCATATACCTGGCCGGGGCCGACCCCTACGAAGATGACCGCCTCGGACGCTTGGCTCTCAGCAAAGCCGGCCTGGCACAGCGGGATGCACGGACGTTTGAGCAATGTCGGGAAGCTGGCGTGCCCGTGGCGACGGTGATGGCCGGGGGGTACGCGCGGCGCGTGGAGGACACGGTTGCCATTCATCTGCAGACCGTACACCTTGCTGCCGAGTTTGTGCGAGAGGGCTATCCAGGTCGGGCGTGAGTCGTCGCCCCACAGATACTATCGACGCAATCGCCACGCCATTGAGCGGCCGGTCACCCCGATGGAGCCCACCACACGAGGTGGGCTTCCTGCTTGTTCCGGGTGACTCGAGTTTGCCGATGGAGGAGGAGCAACGGGACGCATCCCGGACAATCCGATCCAGTCCCTCTGAATACGGGTCAAAGACGCCACGCATGAGGAAAGGCAGAGTGGACCCAAACAGGGAGTTGCCGTCGGTCAGCCTCGCTGAGTACGTCGGGGATGGGGCCGAGTGGCGCGCGCATCTGCGGCAGGCGCAGCGTGCCGGGAAGAATGTCGGTGTTTCTGAGCAGGAGGTCGAGGCCCTGGCGACCCAGATGGGCAATCTCCTTGCCGAGAGAGTGTGCCCGGCGACCGCCGAGGAGTAGTTGCCCCAGGAGATGTGGAACGGAGCAGCGCCCCCTGTCTCCTAGAGCGATCGTCCAGGGGAGCTCCCGGCAGCCGCATTGATGCGACAGAGGGCGGCCTGGCCGGAGCACGGCCCGAGTCTCTAACTCTGGTGCTTCGGCCTGCCCAGAAGATGGGGTTTGACGCGCTCTCTCTTTGCTGCTACAATCTCGAGGTGCACCAGCAAGAGCCATCCCCGGGCACAAGTCGGACCGGTCTGTGTGCTCCGTGAGAAGGGAGTAATAGCGGCCCAATGGTCCAAGACCACGACGAGTCGACGCGACACCTCGTGCTCGTGCTGGGCGACCAGCTAGATCGCGAGTCCGCGGCCTTCGATGGGTTCGACAGGCAGGCCGATCTGGTCTGGATGGTGGAGGTGCGGGCCGAGGCTGAACACGTCTGGGCGAGCAAACCCCACATCGCGATCCTCCTGAGTTGCATGCGCCACTTCTGCGACGCACTGCGGACCGATGGGGTCCGGGTGGATTACCGTACGCTGGACGATCCCGAGAACCTTGGCAGTTTGGATGCGGAACTGCTGCGCGCCGTGGAAGTCTGGCGACCGAAGAGGGTGATTGTCGTGAAGCCGGGAGAGTGGCGCGCTCAGCAGCTCCTGTGCGATGCTGGACAGCAAGCCGGGGCGCCCCTGGAGATCCGCCAGGATCGGCACTTTCTGTGCCCGCCGGATGTCTTTGAGGGACACGCGGAGGGCCGCCGGCAGCTCGTGATGGAGCACTTCTATCGGGAGATGCGCCGGCGCACGGGTGTCCTCATGGATGGTGATACACTCGTCGGCGGTCAATGGAACTACGATCCCCAGAATCGGCGGTCTCTGGGAAGGGAGGGCCCTATTGTGCCAGCGGCAGCTACATCCAGCGCATGAGCAACTAATGCGACGGCTCCCGGTACGATCCCTCGGAGCGGCTGGGCGACGACGCCTGCCCGTTCACGGCGCTGTACTGGGGTTTCCTGATGCGCCATGAAGATAGCCTGAGTCGAAACCCGCGCATGGGCCTGCAGCTCCACAATCTACACAGGATCCCGGATGATGAGCGGCAGGCGATCCGCTCCAAGGCAGCCGGGCTGCGCGACCAGCTGACGGCGAAGTGAGACGAGCGCGCCCATGATTCACGCTGATCGGATCCAGTTTCTCAACGCTGAGGATGTGCGCAGGGGCGAGTACGTGCTCTATTGGATGCAGCGTGCGCAGCGCCCCACCTACAACCATGCCCTCGAATACGCGATTCGCGAGGCCAACTCCCATGGGCTGCCCCTGGTGGCCGTGTTCGGCCTGACCCAACGCTTCCCCGATGGGAATACGCGATCCTACGCCTTCATGTTGGAAGGATTGCGCGAGACCCAACAGGCACTGCGTCGGCGCGGCATCAGGCTGATCATCGCGCTCAAGCCTCCCGTCGATGCGGTGCGAGGTCTGGGCGGTGATGCGGCCCTGGTGGTGGTCGATCGGGGGTATTTGCAGATCGAGCGCCGCTGGCGAGAACGGGTGGCCGAGGGGTTGGGGTGCCGCCTGGTGCAGGTGGAGAGCGACGTCGTCGTACCCGTTGAGACCGTGTCGGACAAGGAGGAATACGCGGCCTACACTATCCGTCCCCGGATCCGCAAGCATCTGGACGAGTTCCTGGTAGAGCTGGAGGAGACGGTTCTGGAGCGCGAGTCCGTGAATGGGTGTCCGGACCGTATGGGGGGAATCGGCGGAGATGACATCGATCTGGAGAATATCGACGCTCTACTGCAGCGACTCCGGATCAACCGCAGCGCCGACGCTGTCGATGCGTTCCGCGGAGGACCGGACGAGGCTCAGGCTCTGCTCGAAGACTTCATCGCCAACAAGTTGGACCACTACGCCGAGGGGCGTAATCACCCAGGTCGGGATGTCATCTCCCATATGAGCCCCTATCTCCATTTCGGGCAGATATCGCCCCTGCAGATCGCGCTGCGAGTGATGCACGCCGCGGGTGTCGCCGCTGAGAGCCGGGACGCGTACTTGGAGGAGCTCATCGTGCGCCGTGAGTTGAGCATGAACTTCTGTCAGTACAACACTGATTATGACGCGCTGGCCTGCCTGCCAGACTGGGCCCGGGAGACCCTGGATGATCACGCCACTGACCGCCGGGAGGCCGTCTACAGCCTGGATGAACTGGAGACGGGCCGCACCCACGACCCCTACTGGAACGCCGCGCAGCGTGAGATGGTCGTAACGGGGAAGATGCACGGCTACATGCGCATGTACTGGGGCAAGAAGATCCTCGAGTGGACCCCCACACCCGAGGAAGCCTTCTCTAGAGCGCTGGTTCTCAACAACCGTTACGAGCTCGATGGGCGGGACCCCAATGGTTATGCCGGCGTCGCCTGGTGCTTCGGCAAGCACGATCGGGCCTGGGCGGAGCGGGAGGTGTACGGGAAGGTGCGCTACATGTCCGCCGGCGGGCTGGAGCGCAAGTTCGACATGGACGCTTACGTGT
>SKLM01000320.1 GCA_007123205.1 Thermoflexales bacterium | reverse complement strand
CAGCCCGTCGCCGCGTTGTCAAAGTAGATCATATCCCCGCCTCCAGGAACACCGAGCATCTCTGCCACATTCTTCCGCGAGAGACATCGGAAATCTGACCGGCGAAGATCCCCGAAGCCTCCCGCCGACCTGGTTCCCGGCTACTTAGTCACCGTCAACCGGAACTCGTCGCCCAGTTCCTCCACCTCCACCGTGCAACCCATCTTCTCGGTGGCCCGCCGCACGTTCTCCCGCGACGTTACAGTCTCCACCAGCACCTCGATGGGGAACTCCCCCTCCTCCACCGCCTGCCGCGCCATGATCACCGGCTGCGGACAGGAGAACCCCCGGGCATCCACCTGCTTCGTCATCGCTAGCCTCTCCTTTTCTGATACGCTGATGCTAGAAACGCCATAAGCAACACGCGAACCTGGCCTTCTTGGCCTCACGTACTCCGTTTTTCGTGTCAGCTCTTAGGCCCTCCCGTCCACCCTCCCCCTCATCGTCACGCCAATCACCGCGCACACCACCAGCCCCAGCAAGACCGCACCTATGCCGTAGGGGCCGATGCCGCCGACGGTGCCCTGGGCCGAATTGTCGGGCCCAGCTGCGAGGGCGAAGTTGTGGGCAAAGGCCGCCCCCGTGATCATGCCCAGCACGAAGACAGCGGCGTCGCCGTCTCCTTCACCGGAAAGGAACAGCTGACGCCCGGGACAGCCGCCCGCCAGGGTGAAGGCCAGTCCCGATAGCGTCATGCCCAGGAAGTTCCACAGATGCTGACTGTGGGCCACCGGCTGACCGAAGAAACCGAAGGTCACCTGCCCCAGGATCAGGTTGGTCAGGAACGCCACCACGAGCAGGGCGCCCACACCGCTGATCAGGTGCCAGTCGTTCATCAAGATCACGTCGCGGACGGAGCCCATGGTGCAAAAGCGCGTTCGCTGGGCCAGGAGGCCGATGAGCAACCCGGCGCCCAGGGCGACGGCTACGGGCGCGAACATGGAACCAGGCCCGGACTCACTGAAGAACACGGCACCACTTTCACTCACCTTCGGGGCAAAGAGACGCAGCAGGAGCAGGCCGATCATCATCACGGGCATGATCCACCCGACGGCCGTGGGCGTGGCCCGCGACCGGCCCAGGTTGTAGCCCGCCCGCAGGAACAACACCCCCATCGCGACACCTGCCCCCAGACCCAGCAGCCCGACGATGGCGTTCAGATCGCCGCCGGTGAGACGCAGCAGGGCCCGCCAGGGGCAGCCCAGGAACGCCAGGGCACCGATCATGGCGAACACCCCGAGTGTGAAGCGCACGATAGGGGCAGAGCCAGCGCGAGCTCTGAACTCGCCGAAGAGATAGGCCGCGATCAGGGCGCCGAGCACAAGACCAATGATCTCTGGACGGATATACTGGACCACACCGGCGCGATGGAGACCCAGGGCTCCGGCGATATCTCGCTCGAAGCAGGCCACGCAGATGCCCATGTTGGGCGGATTGCCTGCCGCCTGGAGAAGCGGGGCCAGGACACCGATGACCGCGCCGGCCAGGATGATGCCCCAGCGTGAAGCGAAGAAGCGCGTCAGACGTTCCGACATAGTGTGTCTCCTCATAAGGTCAATTCTAACGCGACCCCCAACGGGTCGCGCCGTGGGCAACAAAAACCGCCGCCAGCACACGCCGGCAGCGGTCGTCGCCCGAGAGGGACACACCACGCCTATGATCAGGGCACGGTCACGTTACCGCTCCCCGACGTGTGCGGGCTCGCCTGCGGGCACCGGACCGGCACCCGAGGCCCCGTCGTTCAGGTACGGCAGTAACGTAACACGTCCATCACTCCTACTACTGAATCCTTCATCCGCCGGTCATTCTACTACAGGCTGCGGACAGGGACAAGTCATCAAGCCGTTCACTCGCCCCCCCCGGTCCGTAGTCCTGCCTCCCCTGCAGCACGTCAGAACCCGGAGAGGATGGACAACCGCTCCTTAGTACTGCAACCGCATTTGCCATTCTGAGGAGCGGCGGAAGCGCAACGGCTGGAGCGATGAAGAATCTCGCTCACGCTAGACGAAGACAGTCCACGCGGGGCTGCTCCTCGGCCGCCCTCAAGCTCTGATCGCCGATGTGCGGCTGTAGTATTAGGGCAGCCACCCGTTCAATGCTACGGGAAGCTCACTCGCACTCGTAGGCCATCAGGACGAGGCCCAACTCCTCCTCGGCCGCCCGCAGCCTCTCCAGCTCTTGCTTGGATAGATCCCGCAGCTTCACCTTCGGCTCCAACGCCAGCACGCAGGCCCCTATCTCATCCTCCAAGGCCCGGACCCGGGCCAGGCTCGTATGATCCAGATCAGCGATTCTCATCCGCGGTGCTTCCGCCATCGTCCACCTCCTCACCCGAGAACTACGACGCCTCCTAAGCGACCCTGTAGTCCGAGCATACTGGAAACGCAACGGTTCACAGAGGCTCCTGTCCGCAACCGGGCCGCGAACCCGATCGCAGCTCACGGTGGAGACAGTGCTTCACCCGGACGGTCAGATCTCAGAGGTGGTTGACTGGCCGCTGTCTCTCCATCTCAGATCTCCTCCAGGTCGAACAACATATCCAACAGTATCTCCTGGAGTTTCTTCAGCTCGCGTGTGTCACCGACTCTCTGCGCCCTACGGAAGTCGGCAAGCAGCGTGCTCAAACCCTCCAGGTCAACCGGGTCGAGTCCATTGTGCTCCAGGAGCTGTTCGGCTCGCTCAACCAGAGCTGTCCCCTCTTCAGACAGCGGGGCCAGGCTCTCCGAACCGGTCAATGCACCAGTCAGCTGCGAGCGGGCCCTCAGTATCTCAGTCTCGCTCAATCGAGCCATTGGCGCGTCCACCGCGATGTCCTTCTCCTGACCTGTGTGACGGTCCCGTGCCGTCACCTTGAGGATCCCATCCACGCCAAAGTCAAACTGAACCGTGACCTTGGCCAACTCACCCGGATGCTCGGGTTCCAGGTCGGTGATCGTGAACTCACCCAGTAGGGTGTTCTGCGACGCCACTCGACTCTCCCCCTGGAAGATCTCTATCTTGACGGTGTCCTGGTCAGGGTGGAGAGTAGCGTAGATTTCCTCCTTGGTCACCGGGATGGTGGTGTTGCGCCGGATGATCACGTTGTAGACGTCAGTCACCACGCGGCCCATACGGATGTCGGCGACCTCAATGCCCAGGGAATAGGGCGTCACGTCGACAAGAATAGCGTCGATGGGCTGGCCGGCGATGATCCCGGCCTGGACGCCGGCTCCCAGCGCCACGACCTCCTCGGGGTTGATCGACATGTGAGGCTCCACGTTCAGATGGCGTGCCACCATCTCCCACACCGCCGGGATGCGGGTGGATCCACCGACCAGGAGCACCTGGTCGATTTCGTCGGGGGCGACCTCACCGTCGCTGACCACGCGGTCGATCGAGACCCTTGTCTGCTCCAGCCGCTCAGCGATGGCTTCCTCGAACTGCTGACGGCTGATCTCGTACTCTACGTGGAGCGGGATGCCTCGTTTCTCCGCGATGTACTCCTCCTTGACCCAGGCGAAAGGGTGGGAAGAGAGTTCGATCTTCGCCTCCTCGGCGCCGCGTACCAGCCGGGCCCAGGCTCGGCGATCCTGGCGCAGATCGATGTCATGGTCTTCCTCAAATCGATCGGCGATGATCTCGGCTAACCGCCGGTCGAAGTCGTCGCCCCCGAGCCGGGTATTTCCGTGGCTGGCCCGCACCTCGACGATGCCGCCCATCAACTCGACCAACGAGACATCGAAGGTGCCGCCGCCGAGATCGTAGACCAGCACCATCTGGTCCTCGATCATGTTCAGCCCATAGGCCAACGCTGCCGCTGTGGGCTCGTTGATGATCCGGCGTACGTTGAACCCAGCGATCCGACCTGCTTCCCGCGTCGCCTGACGTGCAGCATCAGAGAAGTAGGCCGGGACGGTGATAACGACGTCCTCGACGTCCTCGCTGAGGTTCCGCTCAGCGATCTTCTTCAACTCGCGCAGGATAAAGGCTGAGATCTCCTGGGGGCTGAACGAGCGCCCCCCCAATGTACCACGGAAGTCGGTCCCCATTTCCCGCTTGATAGAGCGGACGGTCTCCTTGGGGTACAACACGTACTGATTCCACGCCGGCCTGCCCACCAGCCACTCGCCCTGCGGCGAATAGCCCACCACGGAGGGGATGATGCGCTCCTCATCATCCGGAAGCATCAGCGGGGCCCCATTTCGCACGATGGCAACCCCCGAGTTGGTCGTGCCCAGGTCGATGCCGACGATGGTCTCCATACCACTGTCCATATCGATCACTACTCCTCCATAACCTCAGACCTACTTGGTTCCCCGGAGCGCTCCCGCGAGGTTGGACGGTGAACAACTACTTCCGCGTAACGCAGCACCCCGTTGGGGGTTCGATAACCCCGACGTTCCTCCTTCACGATGGTGCCGGGCCGAACACTGCCCTGCGACGTGACGTCTACAGCGACGTGAACGTGCGGGTCGAATGGATGCCCTACTGTGCGAATTGGGGTCACACCCCCCGCCTCGAGGACAGCCAACAGCCGCTCGCGAACCAGCCATAGGCCTCTCAACCAGCCGACCAGCATCGCGCGATCTGCCGGCGAGACGAGGATGGCCTGTTCCTCCGTCAGATTCGGATTCCTCGCAGCGCGGTCGCGCACCTGCAGGAACCGCTGCCCGCTGGCGATAGCCTTGTCCGCCCCGTCCACAGCAGGCAAGAGCGCCTCTAACAACTCGCGCCGAGCAGCAGCGACTCGCTCAGCGACCAGTGCCTCCAGGAGCTGCTCGCTCTCCCCCTTCTCCTCGCGAAGGGCAGCGAGCGCATCTTCCCAGCGGGCGCTCTGCTTCTCGACCAGGACGTTCGCCTTGAACTGCGTTCTGCCCAGCCTTCGGAGCTCCTGTTCCACCATCTCCAAGGCTGCACCATTCACCCCCGGGCCGCCAGCGGACTCCAGACCGGCCTCCACCCGGGCCAGCAGGCTGGCCAGCGTCTCCCAAACCTCACGACGGGCGCTCATAGTTCAATGGGGCGATAGTCCTCGCAGAAGTCCGTCCGCCCCAGGTCACCATGACCCTCCAGCAGCGCCCAGATGTCCTCGGCGTGTACCTCGAGATCGAGCCTTCCGTGTCGTCCACGGGGCTCCCAGGGGTACGGTGGCTGGAAGAGCGAGAGGTCGGTCTCCTCTTTGGCGTCGGGCTTGCGCAGCCTCTCATAGGCCCCCCGAATCAGCTTGAACGGTTCGGGGTGCTCCTCGGGTGCGTACTCCCGCACCAGGTCAAAGTAGGCCCGCTTGATCTGCCGGGCGGTGGCGCCCCGTGGCAACCCCAGCACCGCATAGGGATCGCTGCTGGTCAGGTCAGGCTGCAGCTCATACGTGCTTCCTCTCTCCCGCGTCGAGCCAGTATCAGACATCGGCATCAGCATCACCATTCATCGAGTTCAAAGAAATCAGCGAAATCGTCGAAGAAGAAATCCGGCAGCGGCCCGTCCAGCAGGGGCCCCGGCCCAAACAGGTCCAGCAGATCCAACAGCTCCGGAGGAACATCAAGCGCGAACCGGGCCATCTCCACACGCTCCATCAAGTCCTGGTCGTCGTTCCGTCGAGCGATCCTCAATGCGTCACTCCAGTGCATCTCAGCTCTGGCGGTGTTCCCCTCCTCGAAGGCAACGATCCCCAACAGGAGGTGAGCCTGTCCGGGAAGCTGATCACACGCGATCGCCTGCTCCAGGTACGCGCGGGCAAGATCGAAGGCCCCGCTCGCAACCGCCATCTCACCGCTCGTGACCAAGACCGGCGCCCCAGGCGGTGCCTTCTCGACGGCACGCTCCAGCCAAAGCGCGACTAGCTCCTCGCCCTCATCGACACGACTCATACAATACGACGCCTGCGCGACATAGAACTCATAGGGGATCGTTTCGATCTCCGCCTCTGCTCGCTCCAGGAGGTCCCACGCCCCCTCCGCATCGCCGACGTCTAGCCAGGCGTGGATGATCTCCTCGTAGACCCGCAGGTCGCCGCGGGCGTTCTGCAGCGCCTCCTCCAGGTGGGGTTGTGCCTTCTCACGATCATCGAGTCTCACATACAGAGCGCCCAGGGCTGCTGAGGCACGCGGGTGACCAGGCCAGTAGTTCAGTGCCTGGCGGTACATACGCAGCGCTCGTTCATAGTCTCCCCAGCGCAGCGCATCGTCCGCCTGATCCTGACAGAAGTCTACCAGCATCTGCCGGGCAGTAGTGTTGTCCGGGTCCAACGCCAATACGCGCTCGCAGTAGGGGGCGGGACTCCCCCCCCAGGGTCCCCTGGCGTAGACAACCTCAGCCATACGCAGGAGTGCCGAGACGTTGTCGGGGTCGCGAGCCAGGACGCGATCCAACTCGTTCGCGGCTGCGTCTGCCTGTCCGTTCAGCAGCAGCGCCTCGGAGAGCGCCACTCGCGCCTCCAACCGATCCGGGTTCCACTTGATAGCGGTCCGGTAGACCTGGACAGCCTCGTCGAACTCCCCGGCTTTCGTGTACGCCTCGGCAGCGCGCTGCCACAGCCGGGCCACTTGGTCGTCACTGAGGGTATCGGGATGATCGTCGGTGCGGGGGCGGCGGCGCAAGGCTTCGCGCCATCTCTTGCCAGCCGCCAGGAAGTCCTCAGCTTCTTCCTCGGCCAGTGCCAGGTTGTAGGCCAGGCGAAAACTGCCATCTTCCACCGCCTCGGCTGCCCTCCAGTGCTTGCGCGCTTCCGCCCAACGACCGTTATACGCCGCCTGATAGGCCAATCGCTGGTGGGCCTGCGAGACGAGAGCCTCCAAGCTGGGATAGCCGGCGCCGTGACGGAGGGCTTCTTGTCCGGCGACGAGGGCCCCCTCCACATCGCCGCGGTCCAGACGCTCCTCCGCCAGCCGATGGTAGCATTCCTGAAGATTCTCATCGAGGCGCTCCATCGCCAGTCCGGCCGCCCCGGCTGCATTCCAGGCCCGCAACGCTTCTTCCCAATCCTCGCGCTGTGCCGCCAGCACACCCTGGTAGTAGAGTGCCATCTGGCGCTCGACAGGCGTGCTCGCCCCATCGAGGGCAGCATCCAGCATTGCTGTAGCACGTTCGGTATCACCAGCGTCGAGGGCTGCAACTCCCCGGTACAACAGGGGTGCCTCATCGGAGAGGACGTAGGGACGGCGCTGGAACGCGCTCACTGACTCAAGCATCACGCGCTCCTCGTCCTCAAGGGCGCTCCAGACCGGAATTTGGGCTGGATCCTCACCACGCTGGGAGAGAGCCAGCGCCAACGGGTACGCTGCCCGCGAAGCCAGTCCGCCGTCTTCCCGACGCACCTGGCGGTAGTAACCGACTGCCTCGTCGAGATCACCCTCCCGGTGGGCGGCAAGGCCCAGATGGTAAAGGATACGAGAGTCATCGGGTTGCAGGTCGGCCGCCTTTCTCAGGTCGTCCAAGCCGTCCTGACTGTTCGCTGTCCCGTACAGACGACGAAGCCCCCGACGGAAGTACACCTCCGCCAGCGCCGGTAGGGGCATCATGTCAGGTGCTTGCCGCCGCACACGCTCCCAGGCCACAATCGCCTTCGAATAGCTCTGCGCCTCGAAGGCACTCAAACCGTTTCGCCGCAGGGCCAGCGAACTCTGGCGCTTACGAGTTATGCGTTTCTTACCCATCCCTATCCAATGTTCCTCGGGGTGTCAATGGCTGCACGTAGAGACCCGTTCGATCCAATGGTCCAACGACATAGAACTCCAATGAGCAGCAAGTCGCTGTCCTCCTCACAAGATCTCCGCGGTGTTAACACGCGGTGTCCCGCTCGGCCGTCCAGACTGCGCACGGCTCTGAATGGAAGAACTCCCCGACCTTCATTGCGAGGAGTGCCAACGACAAGACAATCTCCATTCTCACAATCAGCCCAATTGCCATCAGGCAAGCCCAGTTACTCAGGAGCGCAGCGAGGAGTCTTGCCCCCGCACCGGCTCAACCATCACGTGGCTGACCCAGCTTCTTGTGATGAGCCGGGGCCAAGGCAAGATCGCTCGCCCGCAATGGACTGGGCAAAGCACCCGTATATAATACTACGCTCAAGCGAAATCAGCAACCGGGTGAGGACGGACCTCCGTTTGGGCACTGCAGCCGTGCGGACTCCGAGGCCGCCAACCAACAAGAACCATTGAGTCGGCTTCTGTCAACCTTGCTGTTCGAGTAGTCGATTGGCCTGGAGTGGTAGAGTCCGCTCCCTAACCCGACGAGCGATCGCAGCCAGACTTGCCACAGACCGACGTATTGACGCATAGTTGCCGCGGAGGGCGAACGGCGGCCAGTCACAGCCCCCAGTGGGAGATGCCTGGCTCGTCCTCTCCGCAACCGATCATTCACCAAAGGAGCGCAACGTGAACGCCAAGACACAGAAAACCAAAGCATCGGTCTTCAGAGCCGTCGACGATCTTCGCCCCACCCTCGTCGACCTGGCGGAGCGTATCCACCGCCACCCCGAGCTCAAGTTCGAGGAGGAGCAGGCATCGCGGTGGCTCTCCCGGGTTGCGGAGGAGGCAGGATTCCGCGTGGAGAGGCCCATCGCGGGCCTGGTCACCGCCTTTCGCGCCACTTACACCGCTGCGCGACCGGGGCCTGCCATCGGATTCCTCGCCGAATACGACGCCCTGCCCAGGTTGGGCCACGCCTGCGGGCACAACCTGATAGGCCCGGCCAGCCTCGGCGCCGCCCTGGCTTTGCAGACCGTGATGGACGACCTTCCCGGCTCCATATGCCTCATCGGCACACCGGGCGAAGAGGGCGGCGGTGGGAAGGTGATTCTGACGGAGGCCGGCCTCTTCGACGACCTGGATGTCGCGATGATGGTCCACCCATCCGGTCGGACCATTCTGTGGAAGCACTCACTGGCCCGGCGAAAGCTCTCGATCGAGTTCTTCGGCAGGGCGGCTCACGCGGCAGCCTGCCCGGAGAAGGGAATCAGCGCCCTCGATGCCACCCTACAGACCTTCCAAAGCATCAACGCGCTGCGGGAGCACATGGTGGACAGCTCCCGCATCCACGGTATCATCACCCATGGAGGCGACGCCCCCAACATCGTCCCTGACTACTCCGCCT